>CAXUEM010000109.1:4333-8108 GCA_964249885.1 uncultured Hymenobacter sp.
GATTTGTTCGCGTATGCTTTACTGAATAATCGTCCCCTTGTCCCATTGCCGCCTCTGGCCCGGGGCCGACCCCCTGCTGGCTGCTTTTCTGATTTTATGAAGCTTCGCATCGAAGATGACACCCTGCGCCTGCGCCTGTCCGGGGCCGAGGTAACCGAGTTTGCCGAAACCGGGCGGGTGCTCGGGGCCGTGCATTTCGGCCCCGGCCCTGAGCAGCAGCTCACCTACGCCCTAGAGCGCGGCGCCGAGCCCGCCCAAACCCTGCCTGATGCCGAGCCCGTGCAGGTGCACTACCAGCCCGGCGCCCTCACGGTGCTGGTGCCGTTTGCCCTGGCCTGCACCTGGGCCCAAACCGAGCAGAACGGCTTTTCGCACGACGTGCCGCTGAGCCAAAACCAGCGCCTGCGTATCTTGGTTGAAAAGGACCTGGACTGTCGGCATTAGGCGGCTAAAAGTGCAAAAAGGCGGTCATGCTGCGCATAGCAAAGTGTCTCGCTGCGAGGAAATAATTCAATGGTAATCAACGATTAGATTAGTGCTGCACGCGAGACGCTTCGCTATGTTCAGCATGACGTTCTTTATAACGCATAACTTTTAACTGAATCATCATGGAAGACTCGCCCGTCACCGACCCCAGCAAAGCCGGCAAAACCCACCAGCAGGGGGCCGAAGCCAACGCGCCCAAAAGCGGCGAGCGGCCCGACCAGGGCGCAGCGCCTGCCCCCAACAACTACCGCTCCGACCCCAACCGTACGCACGTGCACGCCCACATTCCGGCCCCCGACGTAGCCGGCGCCAAGTACCGCGAGCCGGTGCTGGCCCAGCCCCCCGAACAACTCACCGGCCTGCGCCTCGAAGAGCAGGCCCGGGTCGCGGCCGGCGTCACGGCCGTCATCAAGTCCATGCAGTTCAGCTGGGGCGAAAGTGGCCTGGCCCGCGGCACCCAGGTCTTGCTGAAAATGAACCAGAAAGACGGTTTCGACTGCTCTTCCTGCGCCTGGCCCGACCCCGACGAGCACCGCTCGGTGGCCGAGTTCTGCGAGAACGGCGCCAAGGCCAGCGCCTCCGATGCCGACCACATCCCGGCCGGACCGGAGTTTTTTGCCCGGCACAGCATTGCCGAGCTCTCGCGGCTCACGGACCGCGACCAAAACAACGCCGGCCGCCTCACGCACCCGCTCGTCAAGCGGCCCGGCGACAACCACTACGCGCGCATCGAATGGCCCGAGGTATTCCAAATCATCGCCGACAACCTGAATGCGCTGAACTCGCCCGACGAGGCCGTGTTCTACACCTCCGGCAAGGTGCCCAACGAGCCGGCGTTTTTGTTTCAGCTGTTCGCCCGCGAGTTCGGCACCAACAACCTGCCCGACTGCTCCAATATGTGCCACGAGAGCAGCGGCTCGGCCCTGACGCCCACGCTGGGTTTGGGCAAGGGCTCGGTCACGCTCAATGACATTCACGAGGCCGAAGTCATTCTCGTCATCGGCCAGAACCCCGGCACGAACCACCCGCGCATGCTTTCGGCCCTGCAGAAGGCCAAGCAGAAGGGTGCCAAAATCATCAGCGTCAACCCCCTGATTGAGGCCGGACTAGTGGCCTTCAAAAATCCCCAAGATTTCATGAATCCGCTCAAGGCGCTGGGCGCGCTCATGGGCGACGGCACCCCGATAACCGACCTGTATTTGCAGGTGCGCGTCGATGGCGACATGGCCCTGCTGCGCGGCATCATGAAGCACTTGTTCGAGGCCGAGGATCTGAACCCCGGCCAGGTCGTGGACCGCAAGTTTGTGGAGGAGTTCACCACGGGCTTCGCGGAGTTTGAGCAGAACATTCGCAGCACGAGCTGGGAGGATATTGAGAGCGAGAGCGGCATTTCGCGGGCCCAGCTGCTGGAGGCGGCCAACATCATCGGCCCAAAGCAGAAAATCATCACCTGCTGGGCCATGGGCGTCACGCAGCAGCGCCAGGGCGTGCAGACGATTCAGGAAATCGTGAACCTGCAACTCATGAAAGGCGCCATCGGCAAGCCGGGCGCCGGCACCTGCCCGGTGCGCGGGCACTCCAACGTGCAGGGCGACCGCACCATGGGCATCTGGGAGCGGGTGCCCAAGAAATTTCTGGACTCGCTGCAAAAGGAATTCGGCTTCACGCCGCCCAGCAAGGACGGGTTCGATGTAGTCGAAGCCATCAAGGCCATGCGCCTGGGCCACACCAAAGTCTATTTCAGTCTGGGCGGCAACCTGCTGGCCGCCGGCCCCGACACCGAGATGATAGCCGACGCCATGCGCCGCCAGAAACTCACCGTATTCGTGGGCACCAAGCTCAACCGCGGCCACCTCGTGACCGGTGAAACCAGCCTGCTGCTGCCCACCTTCTCGCACGCCGACATCGATATGCAGAAGTCGGGGCAGCAGATTACGAGCTGCGAAAACTCCATGGGCGTGGTCAGCCAAAACAAGGGCGTGCTCACGCCCGTGCCCGGCGACCAGCTCAGCGAGGTGGCCATTATCTGCGGTATGGCCATTGCCACCCTCGGCGGCAAGACCAAGACCGACTGGGTGGCCATGACGGAGAACTACGACGTCATCCGCGACCACATCTCGCGCGTGATTCCGGGCTTTGAGAAGTTCAATGAGCAGCTGCGCAAGCCCGGCGGCTTCTACCTGCCCAACGGCCCGCGCGAGCGCAAGTTCACGACCGAGAACGGCAAGGCCAACTTCACCACCACCCGGCTCGAAAAGCACCACCTCGAACCTGGCCAATTGGTGCTCATGACCGTGCGCTCGCACGACCAGTTCAACACGACCATCTACGAGTACAACGACCGGTACCGCGGCATCAAGGGCGAGCGCCGGGTCTTATTCATGAACCCCGCCGACATGGCCGAGCGCGGCATCAAGTCCAAAGACCTGATTGACATCACGAGCCACTTTCAGGGCGAGCAGCGCCGGGTCGAGAAGTTCGTGGCCGTGCCGTATGACATCCCCCGGGGCAACGTCTGCGCCTACTTCCCCGAGGCCAACCCGCTGGTGCCCATCAGCAGCGTGGCCAAAGTCAGCAACACGCCTACCTCGAAGTACGTGGTCGTGACGGTGGTGCCTACGCTGGTTAATAACGATGTACGCATCAAAGAGCGCGAGGCGATGATGGCGGAAGGGTAGGAGTTGTTCGCGTTCAGCAACCCCATCCCCTAGCCCCTTCCCCAATGGGGAAGGGGGACTAGTCTCTAATCCTAGTTCTAATTCCATACCCCCTGCTGGCTCTGGTCTAGAGCTAGAAACTAGTCCCCCTTCCCCATCGGGGAAGGGGCTAGGGGATGGGGTTCCGGCAAAGGGTGAAACCGACAATTTTACCGCAACACCCCGGTCGTCAGCGGCGTCACCGGCTCCTGCGCCGGGCGCCGCCCTTGTACCTCGGGCATGGACACGTTAGGCAGGCGGGGCAGCACGTAGCGGGCGAAATAGTCGGCTTCGTCCAGCAGGGGGTAGCCGGAGAAGATGAAGGCCCGGAAGCCCATGTCCAGGTAGCGGTTCAGCTTTTCCACAATCTGGTCGGGGTTGCCGACCAGGGCGCCGCCGGCGCCGGAGCGCGCCTTGCCGATATCGGTCCAGAGCAGCGGCTCCACAAAGCCTTCCGTGTCGGCGTGCTCGCGCAGCTCGTTCTGGCGGTGTACGCCAAGCGACCACGAATCCTGGGCGCGGCTCTTTATTTCGGCGCCCTTCACGGGGTCAAACTTGGACATCAGCTTGCGGGCGTAGGCGCGGGCCTCGGC
>CAXUEM010000109.1:8118-8996 GCA_964249885.1 uncultured Hymenobacter sp.
GGGGCGCTGAGGTCCAGCATGGTTTCATACAGCATTTCCTCGGTTTCGGGCCACATCAAGAACAGGTCGCAGTACTGCGCGCACACGGCGCGGGCGCCCTCCGACGTGCCGCCGAAGTAGAGCAGCGGGCCGCCGTTCTGCTGGTAGGGCTTGGCCGGGTCGGCGGGCATATCGAACTGGTACAATTCGCCCTTGTGAGCTATGCGCTCCTGGGTCCAGGCCTGGCGCAGAATTTCGATGGTTTCGGCGCAGCGCTGGTAGCGCATTTCGGGCACTTCGCGCAGGCCGGGTAGGTCGGAATTGATGATGTTGATGGTGAGCCGTCCTTCGAGCATGTGGTCGAGTGAGGCCAGCGCCCGGGCCAGCATGGGCGGGTGAATTTCGCCCGTACGAATGGCCGTGAGCAAGCTGATGCGCGAGGTTTGGGGCGCCATGCCGGCCGCGAACGTCATCACATCCTGACCTACGGTGTAGGAGGTGGGCAGCAGAATGTTGGAATAGCCCAGCGCCTCTGACTTCAACACAATATCGCGGCAGTGGGCCCAGGAACTGCGGTAGGCCCCATCCAGCACGCTCAAATACTGCGTGTCGCCGCCGCACAGGTCGTCAAACCAGGAGATTTCGGCCACCCGCTGCGGGGTGCGGATGGGGACCGAGAGAATAGGGAGGAGAGCATGAAAAATGACTTTCGGCTGAACGGGGACTGATAGGGGAGTGCTGTTCAGGTATTGTTCGGGAAGTTACCGCAGAGGTACGCCGTGGTTTCGCGGAAGTGCGCAGAGCGCAGGCGCCCGCTAAAACAGGCCTCGACGCGCATCTCTGACAAGGTTCTGAGCGAGGTTTGGTAGGAAAAACCGGGGAAGCTGGTAATGCAAGCG
>CAXUEM010000110.1:0-3207 GCA_964249885.1 uncultured Hymenobacter sp.
ACTGTCGCACCAGATTATTCAGGAGGGGTTCTCGGAAGCAGTCATTCAGCCCGGCTGTGGGGTTTCCTCGGCAAAGTAGATAGGCGCGTACCAGCCGTCGTAGGCAAACACCACCACCTGCAGGCCCGCCACCACGGCCGCGGCGGTGAGCGGGTGATGGGGTGATGCGGTGAAGGAGGGCAGGGTCGGGGCTACTGCCGCCCCGGGCCCTGCGGCGGGTAGGGCCAAGCTGCCGCCCAGCACCGCCAGCAGGGCCAGCAGCAGCAGCAGCGCCGTGACTTCCTGCACCCAGCTGCCCTCGCGCAGGCCGCGCAGCTGCACGGCGCCCAGGGCCAGCACGCTGCCCAGCGCCAGGGCCAGCGGCGGCAAAGCCAGGCGGCTGAAGGGCTGCAACAGCTGGCTCAGGTACTCGCCCAGCAGCAGGGCCACCAGCGCCCCGGTCACGCAGGACGAGGTCCAGTCGGCCCAGGCCACGGCCACGGCCGGAAACTCGCCGAAGGCGGCGCGGGCGTAACCGTACCAGCCGCCAGCCTGCGGGTGGCGGCCGGCCAGCTCGGCCAGGGTGTTGGCCGCCAGCAGGGTATAGAAGCCGCCCAGCAGCCACAGCCCCAGCCCGAAGCCCGGGTGCGGCACGGCCCGGGCCAACTCGTTGGGGCTGTTGAGCACGCCCGTGCCCAGGGTGCCGCCCACCGCCACGGCCAGCGCAAAGCCCAGGCCCAGCAGCCGGCGCAGGCGGGAAGCAGGTAGTGGATTGGCGTTAGGAGGCAAGTCTATGCAGCATGACATTCTTCTAGCTCCAAGCTCCCTTCTCCTACTTTACTCCTGCTTGTACACCACGCCCTGCTTCATCACGAAACGGACCTTCTGCAGAATAGAAATGTCCTGGAGCGGGTCGCCCTCCACGGCCACGAGGTCGGCAAATTTGCCCTGCTCCAGGGAGCCCAGGTTCTGGGTTTGGCCCAGCAGCTCGGCGGCGCTGAGGGTGGCGGCCCGGATGGCTTCGAGCGCGGGCATGCCGGCCTCGGTCATGTACACAAACTCCTTGGCGTTCACGCCGTGGCGGTATACCGAGGCATCGGTGCCGAAGGCAATTTTCACCTTGGCCTTGTAGGCCCGGGCAAAGGTGCCTTGCAGCTTGGGTCCGATGGCCAGGGCCTTGGGCGTGACCAGCGCGGGGTAGTAGTTCGGAATTTTGGCGGAGTCGGCCACCGACTTGCCGGCCGTGATGGTGGGCACGTACCAGGTGCCGTTTTTCACCATCAGCCGCATGGTTTCGTCGTCCATGAGCGTGCCGTGCTCGATGCTGGTCACGCCGGCCCGGATGGCCCGCTTCATGCCCTCGGCGCCGTGGGCGTGGCAGGCCACGCTCAGGCCCAGGTCGCGGGCCGATTCTACAATGGCGCGGATTTCGGCCTCCGTCATCTGCGGCGCCGAGCCGTCCTTGGCCACGCTGAGCACGCCGCCGGTAGAGGCAATCTTGATGAGGTCGGCGCCGCGCTTGTACTGCTCGCGCACGGCCTGCCGGCCCTGGTCGGGCCCGTTGATGACGCCCTCGGCCGGGCCGGGCACGCCCATCAGGCTCTGGCGGTAGCCGTTGGTGGGGTCCATGTGGCCGCCGGTGCCCGAAATGGCCTTGCCGCAGGTGAGCACGCGCGGTCCTACCACCTGCCCGCGGTTGATGGCGTTGCGCAGCGACACGTTCACGCCACTGCCGCCCAGGTCGCGCACGGTGGTGAAGCCGGCCAGCAGGGTGGTGCGGGCGTGGGCCAGGCTGCGGAAGGCCACGTCGGCCGGGTTCAGCGTGAAGCCCTGCAGCTGCTGGTCGGGGCTGGTTTCGCCTTCCAGGTGCACGTGGCAGTCGATGAGGCCGGGCAGCACGGTGCGGTTTTTCAGGTCAATAACCTTGTCCGGGCCGCCGGCCGCGGCGGCCGCGTAGCCGGCCTGCACGGCGCTCACGCGGCCGTTCTCAATGACCACTGTTTGCTCGGTGAGGGTGCGGCCGCTGCGCACATCGAGCAGGCGGCCGCAGTGCACGTAGGTTTTCTGGGCCTGGGCTGCCATGGTGCCGGCCAGCAGGGCCGCGCCCGCCCAGAAAAGACGAATAGATTTGCAAACCATAAGGCGGGAAGCTGAACGAAGAAAGGTCGGATTTCGGATTGAGTGCGTAAAGTAGTCAAGCTCGCCCTACTTCGCCGCTTCAGCTGGCTCGCCGCTCCCTGTTTCCTGTTCATTGCTTCTATGATTTCCCCTGCCGACTTCGAGGCCGCCGCCCAGCGCGCCCAAAACCTGCCCGCCAAACCCTCCAACTTGGTGCTGCTGCAGCTCTACGGCCTCTACAAGCAGGCCACCGAGGGCGACGTGACCGAGGCCCGCCCGACCGGCTTCGACTTTAAGGCCCTGGCCAAGTACGACGCCTGGAAAGGCCTGGCCGGCACCAGCCCGGACGAAGCCCGCCAGCAGTACGTGGCGCTGGTGGATAAGCTGGCCGGCTAGCACCCAGCGGCCCGTACGGCTGGCGGTTTTTGCAAAAGCCTGATTCGCCGCTAAATTAGCTTCGCAAAATCCTGCTGCCTCTTGCCTAAACACCTGACCAGCCTAACCCGATGAGCAACAGCGCCCTGACTGCCTCCAGCGAGCAGCGGTACCGCTCCTTGTACGAGCATACCCCCGAGCTGATTATCTACCAGGACGAGGCCGGCGTGATTCTGGACGCCAATCCGGCTTTTCTGGCCGTGATGAACCGGCCCCGGGAGGCAGTGCTGAACCGCTCCTACGGCGACTTTCTGGCCCCGGACGTGTGGGTGCTGTTCCGCGAAAAGCTGCGCCAAGCCTTTGAGGGCCAGGTCGTGCAGTTCGAGATGCGCATTGCCCAGGGCGAGTCGGAGCCCCGCGACTGGGACATCGTCAAGGTGCCCCTGCTCGAGCACGGGCGGGTGCTGGGCGTGCACATGATAGCGCGCGACATCACCGACAAAGTGCAGACCCGCGAGGACCTGTACCGCCACAACAAAGACCTGCAGCAGTTTACTTACCTCGTCTCGCACAACCTGCGGGCCCCGCTGGCCAACGCCCGCGGCCTGACCGACCTGCTGGGCTCCCTCGCCCCCGGCTCGGCCGACTTTGAGCTCGCCCAAAGCCACCTGCAAACCAGCCTGGCGCAACTGGACCAGGTGCTGCAGGACATGAACGTGATTCTGGCCGTGCGCG
>CAXUEM010000110.1:3217-7601 GCA_964249885.1 uncultured Hymenobacter sp.
GGAGGTGGCCGGCCCGGAGCCGGTGCTGCTGGCTGAGATAGTGGAGCAGGTGCTGCAAAACCTGCAGGACATGCTGCAGCAGTGCGGCGGCCGCGCCGAGGTGGCCATTCCGGCCGGGCTGCGGGTGCAGGCCAACCGCGCCTACTTGTACAGCATCTTCTTCAACCTGCTCTCCAATGCCATCAAGTACCGCGCCGACCAGCGGCCGCTGCTGGTCAGCATCAGGGGCGCCGAGGACCCCCGGGGCGGCAAGCTCGTCGTCGTGGCCGACAACGGCTTGGGGTTCGACTTGGCGCGCGCCGGCGCCGACGTGTTCAAGCTCTACAAGCGCTTTCATCCCCAGCACCCCGGGCGCGGGCTGGGCCTGTTTCTGGTCAAGACGCACGTCGAGAGCATGGGCGGCCGCATCGAAGTCAGCAGCGCGCCGGGCGCCGGTACGCAGTTTTCCATCTTCTTCAGCTAAGCAGTCCCGGCTCATGCAAACCTTACTCGTTGACGACGACCCGATTAGCGTGTTTCTGACCGAGCAGCTGCTGCGGCGCAGCGGCCACATCGACGCCGTCGAATCGTTTTTCTCGCCCGTTCAGGCCCTGGCCTACCTGCGCGAGCGGCTGGCCGCCGGGCAGCTGCCCCGGCTGATTTTGCTGGACCTCAATATGCCCGTCATGGACGGCTGGGCCTTCCTCGATGCCCTGCGGCCGGTCGAAGCCGAGCTGCGCGGGCGCTGCACCATCTACATTCTTACCTCCTCGCTAGCCCTCTCCGACGCCACCCGCGCCCAGGACTACGCACTCGTGGCGGGCCTGATTCACAAGCCCCTGGATGAGCGCGAAATTCAGGCCATGCAGGAGCGGGCGCCGGCCGGGAGCCACTAGCCCGGGCCGGCAGCTTCCGCTTCAGAGTTCTGCTCAGGGCCCCGGCGCGGCGCGCGGCCGGGAAAAGCCTCTGCAGCCCAAGCCGGTACAAGGTCGGCGCGCGGACACACGGCGCGCCGCGTGGAGTCAGGTTGCAAACAATATCTTATATTTTTAAGACCCCCTGCTGGCCTGCCTGCAACCTTTAGGCGCGGGGCCTGCTCTTGCCTGGCAGAAGCGGACCCAACCCCGCGCTGTTCATTTTTTCACTCCCAAACCTCTGTTGTATGAAACTGTCGAAAACCTTGCTCGGAGCCATGCTGGTGGGCGTGGCGGTGCAGGCCAGCAGCTGCAAAAAAGACGACCCCAAACCCCGCGGCGAGCAGGCCAGCGCAGCGCCCAAGCCGGCGCCGGCGTCGCCCGACAACTGCCCGGCCTGCGGCCGGGGCTAAGCCCCAACCGCCCGTGAGCGAAACGCCCGGCCCCTGGGCCGCCATCGCCGGCAACCTCGACGCCGACATCCTGACGGCCGCCTACCCCCTGCTGGAAGCCGGCCGGGTGGAGGCCCTGGAATGGTCGTTCGATGCCCTGTTTCGGGCCGGGCCGGTGCCCGACTGGTTCGCCGAGCTGCTCGGCACCTACGCCGCCCAGGACCGGCTGCTGGGCCACGGCGTGTTTTTTTCTTTGCTCTCGGCCCGGTGGAGCCCGGCGCAGCAGCAGTGGCTGGAACACCTGCGGGCGCTGGCCCGGCAGTTTCGCTTTGCGCACATCACCGAGCATTTCGGCTTCTTTACGGGCGAGAATTTTCACTACGGCGCGCCGCTGCCCATTCCGTACTCGGCCGCCACGCTGCGCATCGGGCAGGACCGGCTGGCCCGCATTGCCGATGCCTGCCAGTGCCCGGTAGGGCTCGAAAATCTGGCGTTTTCCTACTCGCTGGACGAGGTAAAGCGCCACGGCGAGTTTCTGGAGAAACTGGTGGAGCCCGTCAACGGCTTCCTGATTCTGGACCTGCACAACCTGTACTGCCAGCTGCACAACTTCGCCGTTTCCTACGAGGAGCTGATTGGCCTGTACCCGCTGGACCGGGTGCGCGAAATCCATATTTCCGGCGGCAGCTGGGAAAGCTCAGCCCAGACGCCGGACCGCCCGGTGCGGCGCGACACCCACGACGGCGCCGTGCCGGCCGAGGTGTTTGCGCTGCTGGCCCGCACCCTGCCCCGGTGCCCGCAGCTGCAATTTGTGGTGCTGGAGCAACTCGGCAACGGCCTGCGCACCGAAGAAAGCCGCCGGCTTTTTCGGCGCGACTTTCAAGAAATGGAGCAGTTGGTGCAGCGCCACCGCCGGGGCCGGCCGCCCACGCCCGCTCAAGACTTTAGGCCTCAGCACCCCCTGCTGGGCCGGCCGGCCGAGGACGAGCATCTGCACCAGCAGCAAGCCCAGCTCTCGCAGATTCTGGAGTCGGCCGCTTCGCTGGGCGACGCGCAGCGGCAGCTGGCGGCTTCGTCGCTGGCGCACACCGCCTGGGAGGTCGAACAATGGGCGCCTCACATGCTGGAAACGGCCCTCAGCATTGCCCAAAAGTGGAAAAAAGCCTGACGACCGCCCCGCCGCGAAGCCGGTCCGCCTGGTTGCGCCGGATTACGTTAAGCCGGTTTTTGCCGCGTCATTAGCCCTTAGCCGGTGGATATTTCCCTTAAAAAGCCTTCCTACCGCATTCAGGCGCCACTGCGGCAGTACCTGCGCGACTTCGACCGGGAGGCGCCGCTGCCCATTACCTACCAGGAGCTGACGCGCTACGGCAACTCCTTTGCCCTGCTCAACCGCACCGGGCAGGACACGCTCTGGCAAACCGTGTACTACGAGCCTCACCAGCTGCTGGAAATCAGCCAGGGCCTGACGGAGGTGTACGCGCTGCTGAAAACGGCCGGCGACCTGAGCTTCACCGAGCACCTGATTGCCGACCGCATCGACTACTGCCGCTTCGGCAACTCCAACCCGTTTCGGGTGCGCATCGTCAACCAGCTCAACGACAACTACGACTACTTCTACGTCAAGCGCGCCGACGCCTCGCGCCTCTACGGGCTGGAACTGGAGCACCTGCTCTCGCCCAATTCCATGAACTACCTGGTGGCCGGCGACACGCTGATTGAGGAGCACATTGCCGGCATTCCCGGCGACGATTTCATCCGCCTGCGGCTCAACCTGCCGCACCTCAACCAGGTGCGCATCGCCAAGGAGTTCGTCAAGTTCAATGAACGCTGCTTTGCCCGCCTGCTGGGCGACATGCGCGCCTATAATTACGTCATCGACGTGACGCCTGACTTCGAGGACGAGCAGTACCGCGTCCGGGCCATCGACTTCGACCAGCAGAGCTACGAGGGGCGGCGCAGCATGTACCTGCCCCAGTTTTTCAAGGACAACCGGCCCGTGGTGGACCTGTGCACCCAGCTGCTGACGCCCGAAACCCAGCGCCAGTACCAGACCGAGGAGCGCAGCCTCATGGCCCGCCGCGCCCGCTCGGAGCGCTACCGCCTCAAGGCCCTGCTGGACGTGATGCGCCGCGATGAATTATCATCAGACGAGAAAACCCGCCAGCTGGCCCAGGACCTGAACCACTACCACCGCACCACGCTCTTCGACCGCTGCCGCAGCATGGGCGACCTCGTGCGGCAGAACCTGAAGCTCATGCTGCTGAAGTAAGCTTGGGGCTTGCTAAAAAGGACGTCATGCTGAGCGAAGTCGAAGCATCTCTACCGCGTAAGTAATCCGCTTAATCATACAATTGAGTTAGTGCTGCGGTAGGGATGCTTCGACTTCGCTCAGCATGACGTCCTTTTTAGCAAGCCCCAGGCACTAAGCGCCAACAACCTTGCTGGCCGGCGCCGGCTGGCGGCGCTCCAGCAGCTCGCCCAGCTTGGCGTAGATAAAGTCGGCGGCCAGGCCACGCAGCTTGTTGGGGTCAAGGTCGGCGCCTAGCTCGGTGCGGTACTCGTAGGCCTGGCCGTCGAGCAGAACGGTCACGAACACCGTGCCCACGGGCTTGTCGGGGCCCTCGGAGGCGCCGGGGCCGCACAGGCCGGTCACGGCCACGCACACGTCGGCGGCGGGCAGGTGGCGCCTGAGGCCCTGGGCCATTTCGTTCGTGGTTTGCTGGCTTTCGGCGGTGTAGGTGGCCAGGGTTTCCTTTTTCACGCCCAGCAGCTTCTGCTTGGCCTCGACGTGGTAGGTGACCACCGAGCCCAGCAGCACCTCGCTCACGCCCGTGGCCGGGGCCAGCTGGGCCGCCGCCAGCCCGCAGGTGCAGCTCTCGGCGAAGGCCAGCCGCAGCTTGTGCTGCAGGAATTTTTTCACCAGGGCATCGAGGTCGGCAGGTTTCATAGGCGCGGGTTGGGTTGGCTGCCCATACGAAGCGGCCGGGCCCGCAGGTTGCCACCGTTGGGCTTGGGGCGAAGGGTGGAACAACAAACGGCTGGCCTCCCGCGCCCACCCCCCGCGGCCCCCCCCGACGGAGGTGCCGCCGAACTTTA
>CAXUEM010000110.1:7611-8299 GCA_964249885.1 uncultured Hymenobacter sp.
CCCGACGATACCCGCGCAAACGAAAAGAGGCCCCGGGGGGGCGGGGGCGGCGTGGGGGGGCGGCCAAGCCGTTGGCCGGAGCTGAACGCACAATGCCCTACACCTTGGGCGCGGGCAGGTCGAAAGCTTCAGCAGGGTGCTCGAAGTGGCCTTTGTGCGAGCCGTCGCAAAACGGCTTCTGCGAGCTCAGGCCGCAGCGGCAGATGCTGAGCCGGGTGCGGCCCCCGAGGCCGTAGGCATTGCCCTGGGCATCGACCATTTCGATGTCTTCGCCCTCCACGCGGAGAGAGCCATTGGAGAGGACGGTAAGTTTGACGGCCATTTTTTAGTGTGAAAAGGTGATGAATGTGAGAGTATTAAAGATGGATGGTACTGGATTAAGCCTAAATTGAGTGCTTACGCCGAAAAGTGTAAGAGTATAGTGTAAGGGGTATAAAGTGAGAATGCGCGCCAGGTAGATGCCGCCTATTTTCACATCACCCGCATTTACACTTTGTCGGTCTTCAGCTCTTTGCGCATGATAAAATCATTCATCCAGTAGGGGCCGATGGGCACGTCCACTTCGCGCTGGCGCTGGTAGCCGTGGCGCTCGTAGAAGCTGATGGCCGAGGCGTTGTGGCGGTTCACGTTCAGTTCCAGCACCCGGCCCCGGGCGGCCTGGGCAGCTTGCTCCACGGCCTCCAGCAGC
>CAXUEM010000110.1:8309-8986 GCA_964249885.1 uncultured Hymenobacter sp.
CCGTCGGGTCCCCGGTGTCGGCCGGGGGCAGGGGCCCGAAGGAGGCTTAGCCGGCCGGCTTCTCGTCTACGTAGTCCACCAGAAAGGTGTGCTGCTGCTCCTGCATCTGCCGGCGCAGCGAGGCCGGCGTGTAAATCACCCGGTACATGTATTCCAGCTGCTCCTTCGAGATGATGAAGCGGTAAGTCGGCTCCCAGGTCGCTTCTGCCAGGGCCATAATGGTCGGGATATCCTTCAGCGTGGCGGGCTGAATGTGGGGCGCGGCAGCGGAAACAGACTGGCTCATAAACGGGGAAAGCACGAATTTGGGGCGAAAAAAACGAAACCCGCCTTTCACAAATACCAACCCCGCCCTGGTTTCGTTGCGTACTGTGGCCGTCGAGGGCCCGCCCCGGCGGCCGGGGCGGCCGGTTTGGCCCGTTTTTCGACTGGCGTTTTTCGCGGGCCCGCCGGTGGGGGCCTGTCTCACCTTTTCCTTTCCTGCTTGCTTATGTCTCGTTTGCCTGCTTTCTGCCTCGTGCCTGCCCTGCTGGTGGCGGCTGTTTCGTTTTCGGCCCGCGCCCAGGCACCCGTCGATTCGGTGGTGCGTACCACCGTCACGACCACTGTCACGACTACTACCGTCACCAAGCCGGCCGCGCCGGGCGGTCGGCCCGCGGCCACGACCACCTCGTCTT
>CAXUEM010000111.1:0-8985 GCA_964249885.1 uncultured Hymenobacter sp.
GCGTGGGCATTTCCGATATTCTGGATATGTGGCTGGGCAACAGCGAGAAAAACCTGCACCAGCTGTTTGAGCTGGCCCGCAGCCAGGCGCCGTGCGTTTTGTTTTTTGATGAGGTAGACGCCCTGGCCGCCAACCGCCACGACCTGCGCCAGAGCGCGGGCCGCACCGTTATTAACCAGTTTCTGGACGAGCTCGACGGCGCCACCCGCTCGAACGAGGGCGTGCTGATTATGGCCGCCACCAACACGCCCTGGCAGCTCGACCCCGCCTTCCGCCGCCCCGGCCGCTTCGACCGCATCATCCTCGTCACGCCGCCCGACGAGCCCGCCCGCGCCGCCATCCTGGAAATCTTATTGCGCGACAAGCCCCTGGCTACGAACGTGAACCCCGCCGCCGTGGCCGCCCGCACCGCCGGCCTGAGCGGCGCCGACCTCAAGGCCGTGGTCGATGTGGCCGTGGAAACTTCGCTGCGCGCGGCCATGCGCGCCGGCCGCCCCCTGCCCATCGAACAAGGCACCCTGCTGGACGCCGCCAAGCAAGTCAAGCCCAGCACCAAGGAGTGGTTTTCGACGGCCCGCAACTACGCCCTATACTCGAACGAGGGCGGCCTATACGACGATATTCTAGTGTACCTGGGGGTGAAGAAGCCGGACAGTAAGTAGTAAGCAACAGAAGCCGTGGCACCTCCCAACTCTACCATTCCCAACCTGGACCGCGTCTGGCTGCTGGTTGAGCACCGCCGCTACGCGCTGGCCGAGGAGTTAGCGCGGCGCCGCCTAGCGGCCGAGCCCACTGACTGGCCTACTCAACTAGCTCTGTGCGAGGCCCTGCGGCAGCTGGGCCGCCTGACAGAGGCGCGGGAAACGGCGCAGACGGCTATTCGGCTGGCCCCGGAAGCCGCTGAGGCGCACTACGCGCTGGCCCTGGTACGGGCGCAACTGGGGCAGTTCGCCGAGACGGTTGCGGCCACCACCGAGGCGCTGCGGCTGGCGCCCTGGCAGGCCCGCTACCATGCGTTCCGGGCGCAGCTTTTCTTTCTGAAGGGGCAAAACGCCGAAGCGGTGCAGTGCGCCGACAACGGTCTGCGCCATGACCCTCAGCACCCAGACTGCCTGCTTTGGCGAGCCCTGGCCCAGGACGCCCGCGACCAGCCGGCTGCTGCCGACCGGGATTTTGCCCGACTGCTGCAAGTAGCGCCCGAAAGCAGCCTCGTCCACCACCAGTTAGGCCAGGTGCTGCTGCGGCGCCACCAGCCCCAGTCAGCCGAGCCTCACCTCACCGAGGCCCTGCGCCAGGACCCCGACCTGGCCCCACAGCTTGTGCCGCTGCTTCAGCAGGCCCGCCGCCAAGCCACCAAGCCGCCGTGGCTGCTGCGTGATATTCAGTGGCAGGACCAGGAGCGCGCCTATGGCCTAGAGCCCGGCTTTAAAACCATTCTGCTGCGCTTGGCCAGCGGCCTGTTTGGCCTACGGGCGCGGTGGCAGACGCGGCACGACCCTTTGTTTAAGCTTACGCGGGTGCAGCGGCTGCGCCGACGGCTTTGGGCCGTACTGCTGAGTATGCCGCTGGCCGTGCTGGCGCTGACGCTGTATAATTCGCCCGGCAAATTTGACCTTGACACTAAATTCACTTTAAACCAGACGGCGGCCCTGGCCGCGCTGGCTGTGCTGCTCTCGGTTGCGGTGCAACTGCTAAAGAGGCAGATTGACCGGGAAAGCAATAATTTCTGACGGCAGCTTAACAGCCTTTCGGCTACGCATTCGTGAACGATTCTACCACCGACTACCTGCCCCGGGTGCAGCTGCTCTTGAGCCAGAGCCGCCCGGTCCCGGCCGCCGACCTGCTGCGCCGGCAGCTCAGCCTCGACCCGCACGATTTCGTGGCCCATGCCCTGCTGGCTTTGTGTTTGCTCCAGCAGCAGGAGCCCGCCGAGGCCCAGCAAGAAGCCGAGCTGGCCATACACCTGGCGCCGGACTACGACTTTGGCTTTTACGTGCTGGCCCTGGCCCAGCACCGGCAGCACCGCCCCCAGCAGGCACTGGCGGCCATCAACGAGGCGCTGGCCCTGGACCCCAACGACGCGGACTACTACCACCTGCTGGGCTCTTTACGGCTGGAAAGCGGGCAGTGGCAGGCCGCCCTGCAAGCCGCCCAGACCGGCCTCAGCATAAATGCCGAGCACGCCGACCTGCACGGCCTGCGGGCCCGCGCCCTGGCCCGGCAGGGCCGCCGCGAGGAAGCCGGCAGCGCCGCCACCGCCGCCCTGAACTACGCCGCCGACAGCAGCGCCACCCAGCCGGCCTGGGCCTGCGTGGCGCTGGAAACCAACCGCCCCCAGGAGGCGCTGGCGCACTTTCGCGAGGCCCTGCGCCTGAACCCGGACTCGGACTTTGCCCGCGAGGGCTTGGTGGAGGCGCTCAAGGCCCGCTTCTGGGTATACCGCACCTTTATGCGCTTCGTGTACTGGTCGGGCAGCCTCAGCGACGGCGCCCGGCGCGGCATGTTTATCGGGGCGTATGTGCTCACGCGCTTTTTCCGGCCCCTGCTGCCGCTGTACCTGGGCTTCGTGTTCCTGAGCTGGTTTTCCGATGTCATTTTTGAGAGTCTGCTGCGCGTGAGCCACTACGGCCAGCTGGCCCTGAGCGAAAAGCAAACCCGGCACTCGAACCAGTTTCTGGCCCTGCTGGCCGTAGCGGCGGTTTCGTTGGGTTTGAGCCTGGCCTTGCCGGACCCGGCGGGCCTGAGCACGCTGGGCATGGTGGCGCTGGGGCTGCTGTTCCCGCTCAGCGGCACCTGGCGGCTGGCGGCGGGTAGCCCGGCCTGGCAACGCTCGCGCTGGGCGGGCTTCGGGCTGGCCGCCGTCGGCCTGCTGAGCGTGGTATTGGAGATACTGGGGCTCGAAGGCAGTGGGACGCTGTTCGGCGCCTTCCTTATCGGCACGCTAATTTACACCTGGGTGGTGGCGCTGCGGTAGACGTAGTCTCCGGCGCGGGTTGGCTTCGCTAAGCTAACCAACCGCCGACACCAGCGCGCGCAGCACCTGCTCCGTCAGCTCGCACTGGCGCTGGTGCGAATAAACCGCCAGCGCCTCGGCCTGGGCTTGCTGACCGAGTTGCCGGGTTAAATCCGGCGTGGCCAGCAGCCGCTCGAGGGCGGCGACAAAGGCTTTTTCGTCCTGTAGTGGAAACAGCAGGCCGGTGCGGCCATCGGCCACCAGCTCCAGGGTGCCGCCGGTGGCGGCGGCCACCACGGGCAAGCCCGCGGCCATGGCCTCGATGGTGACCATGCCGTAGGTTTCGTTTGTGGAAGCCACCACGGCAATATCCAGGGCGCGGTTGGCAACTTCGGGCCGGGGCGTGAACGGGCGCAGGTGCACCGCCCCGGCCAGGTCGGGCGTCTCCCGGATGCGAGCCAGCAGGGCCTCGTGGTAGCGGCGGCTGGGCTCGGAGTCGCGGGTGGGCTCGCCGACCAGCAGCAGGTGCAGCTGGGAATGGCGCTGGCGCAGGCCGGCCAGGGCCCGCAGCACAAAGTCCTGGCCCTTGCCCTCGTCGAAGCGGCCAATCAGGCCGAGCAGCACGGCGCCGGCCGGCAGCGCCAGGCCCAGCTTGGCGCGGGCCTGGGCCTGCGTAAGGCCCGGGTAGGCAAATTTTTCCAGCTCAATGCCCAGCGGCACCACGTGCAGGCGGGCGGCCGGCAGCCGGGTGCGAGTCAGCACCTCGCGGGCCAAGCCGGGCAGGGGCGCGAGCCAGGCGTCCAGGGCCCGGTAGCGCAGCGTGTGCACCAGCCCGCGCTTGGCCAGCCCCAGCTGCATATGCTGCTGATACACCAGCTTCAGGCCGGGCTGGCGCAGGGTTTTGCACAGCACGGCTAGGCCCAGGTCGCCGTTGCGGGTACAGATTAGAACCTGCGTTCTGAATTCAGTTAGCAAGTCCTGGAGCCGCCCGGCGGCCGGCACATCGACGGCTTTCCAGGGGTTGCGCAGCCCGGCAACCGGCAGACCCTGTTCGGCCGCCCGGGCGGCGATAGGCGAGGCGGGCAGCGTGATAAGCTGCACCGGCCAGCCGCGCTGCCGCATCCAGCCGGCGAAGCGCACGGTGTTCAGCTCCAGCCCGCCCCAGCTGCCCGACAGACAAAGCAGAGAAATAGGAACGGTGGCGGCGGGCAAGGCAGGATTCACGGCACAAATAAACGCCCGGTGCGGGGGGGAGGGGGCGCCCCCCCCACCGGGGGCCCGCCGCACCCGTGCTGGGCGCATGCTGCCAGCACGGGTGCACTGCCCATTATGCCAGCGCCCGGCCGGCTACGTTGTCCATGTACTTCTGTCCGCTGCCGGTGTTCAGCAGCAGCACGTTTTCCTCGGGCCGCAGCCAGCCAGCGGCCAGCAAGCGGCGGGCCGCCATCCAGACGGCCGCGCCTTCAGGGGCCACGAACAGGCCTTCCTGCTGGCCCAGCTCGCGCATGCCGGCCAGCATGTCTTCCTCCGAGATGCTGACCACCGTGCCGCCCGACTCGCGCAGCACCCGCAGCATCAGATCTTCGCCCAGCGGGTGAGGCACGGCGAGGCCGTTAGCCAGGGTGGGGCGGCCGTGGTAGGTTTTGCAGTTCTCCTGCCGGCCCTCGTAGGTCTCCAGCAGGGGGCAGCAGTTTTCGGCCTGCACGGCCACCATGCGCGGCAGCCGCACCTCGGGCGCGAGCCAGCCCATCTGCTTCATTTCCTGAAACGCCTTCCAGATGCCAATCAGGCCGGTGCCGCCGCCGGCGGGGTAGAGCAGCACGTCGGGCAGGGTCCAGTTCAGCTGCTCGGCAATTTCGTAGCCCATGGTTTTTTTGCCTTCGAGGCGGTAGGGCTCCTTCAGGGTCGAGATGTCGAGCCACTCGCCGCCGGCGTTGCGCTGCCGCACCCGCGCCCCGCAGTCGCTGATGAGGCCATCGACCAGCTCCACTTCGGCGCCGTACCAGTAGCACTCCTCGCGGAAGGCGGCCGGCGTGTGCCGGGGCATCACCACGGTGGCTTGCAGGCCGGCGCGGGCGCAGTAGGCGGCCAGGGCCACGCCGGCGTTGCCGGCCGTCGGGATGATGCAGCCCTTCACGCCCAGCTCTTTGGCCTTGGACACGGCCATGCTCAGGCCCCGGGCTTTGAACGAGCCGGTGGGGTTCTGGCCTTCATCCTTGAGGGTCAGGGAGCTTAGCTCGTAGCGGGCGGCCAGGCGCGGCAGCGCCAGCAGGGGGGTCAGGCCCTCGCCCAGACTGACGCGGTTTTCCTCGTCCAGCAGGGGCAGCACCGCCCGGTAGCGCCACATGCTGGGGTCGGCGTGGTTGATACTGTCGCGGCCGGGCGCCTCGGTCAGGTCGTAGTCGGCCACCAGCGGTAGCTGGCAGCAGGCCGAGGTGTGCTGCAGCTCGAAAGCTGAGTAAGAAGCGCCGCAGTTGGAGCAGTGCAGCCCGAGCAGGCGGGAGTAGGTGGTTTCGGCCAGTTTCATAGGCCGAAGTACGCAGGCCAACCGGCCAGAAGATGCCGTTTGGATATGGCCTTTTGGAACAGCCTATCCCGTTTTGGAATAGTAACGCCGGGTGAAATTCAGAAAGTCGCGGTACGGAGCGTTGTTCTCGGTGCCTTTGCGCTGAATGAAGTTGAACTCGCGGTGCAGGGCCAAGCCATTGATTTTCACCTCCACCAGCTCACCCGAGGCCAGTTCTTTGAGCACGGCCTGCCGGGGCAGAAAAGCCAGGCAGGAATCCACGCGCACGAAGTTCTTGAGCGCTTCGGTGCCGCCCAGCCGCACCCGCACCGGCAGGTGGGCCAGCTTGATGTGGTGCCGGGCCAGCTCGGCTTCCAGCACGGCCAGGGTGCCCGAGCCGGCCTCGCGCAGGGCCAGCGGGGTGCTGAGCAGGTCGCGCACTTCCAGGGTGCGGCCGGCGAGCGGGTTGCCGGCGGCGCAGACGGCCACCACATCGTCGGCCAGCAGGGGGGTGTAGGTGACGTGGCTGACTTTGTGAATGCCCTCGATGATGCCCAGCTCGATTTCGTGCTCCAGCAGGGCCTTGAGGATGTTATCGGAGTTGCGGTTTTTGAGGCTGAGCTGCCGGTGCGGGTGCTGGCGCAGGTAAGCCGACACCACCGGCGGCAGCACGTAGAGCGAAATCGTGGTGCTGGCCCCGATGACCAGGTGCTGGGCCGGCGCGAAGTCCGGGCTCAGCGCGCTCATCTCCTGTTGCAGCTCCTGCTGCAGCTGTTTGGCTTCGAGCAGCTTCTGGTAGAGCTTGCGGCCGGCGGGCGTGAGCTGCACGCTGGCCCCGAGCCGCTCGAACAAGCCGGTTTTATAGTGCTCTTCCAGCGCCTTGACCTGCTTGCTCACCGCCGACTGGCTTAGAAACAGCGCTTGTCCGGCTTTGGTAAAGCTCAGCAGCCGGGCTACTTCCAGAAAAACTTCGTGCGATTGGGAGAGCATAGGATTGAGCAAGATTACCAGACACCCCGGCTGCCGCGGCTGCCGCGGCCGGGCTGCAGGGCAGGCAAAGGTCGGTAGCTTTGTGCGGTACGCCTCTGCTCCTGCTTATGCCCACTCAGACGTTTATCGCCTTCGACGCCGACGATACACTGTGGCCCAACCAGCCGCACTTCGACCACGTCGAGCTTCAGCTGTTGCGGCTGCTGGCGCCCTACGCCGATGAGCCCACCATCAACGCCCGGCTCTACGACGTGCAGCGCGCCAACATGCAGCTGTTCGGCTACGGCGCCAAGTCGTTTATGCTCTCGATGATAGAAACTACCATTCAGCTCTCCGGCGGGGCCGTGGTCGGGGCCGAGATTCAGCAGATTCTGGACCTGGGCAAGGAGCTGCTGCGCTTTCCCATCGAGCCGCTGCCCGACGTGGTGGAGGTGCTCACGGAGCTGAAGCGGCGCGGCCACCAGCTACTGGTGCTCACCAAGGGCGACCTGTTCGACCAGGAAAGCAAGCTGGCCCGCTCCGGCCTCGGCGACCTGTTTGATTACGTCGAGATTGTAAGCGAGAAAAACGAGCCCACCTACCAGCGGCTCTTTATGCGGCTACAGGCCACGCCGGAAAACTTTGTGATGATAGGCAACTCGCTGAAATCCGACATCCTGCCGGTGGCGCGTCTGGGCTACCCGGCCGTGCACGTGCCCTACCACGCCAACTGGATTCACGAGCACGTGCCCGCCGAGCAGCTGGTCGGCCTGCATTTCCACACCGTGGCGGCCCTGCGCGAGGTGCTGGACTACGTGCGGTAGCCGGGCGCTACAGTCCCAGCAGGGCCCCGGTCACGCCGTCCACCACCTGGGCCATGCGCCGGAAGTCCAGCGTATCAATGGTATCGGTGGGCTGGTGGTAGTGCGGGTTGCGCAGAAAAGAGGTGTCATTTATCATCACAGCGTCGTAGCCGTAGCGCCAGTAGTTGCGGTGGTCGGAGAGGCCCGCCAGGCCCAGGCTTTCGGGCAGGTTGATGCGCTGCACGTCGAGGGTGCCGGCGTGGGGCTGCATCAGCGCCTGGATTTTCTGGGTGAAGGCCTCCTGCCCCATCTTGCCCACTACCACGATGAAGTTGCCGGCGCTGGGGTAGAGCCGGGCCAACTCCTCGCTCGGGAAGCGCTGCGAGCCGGGCTCGTCGCGGAAGTAGCCTATCATCTCGTAGCACAGCATTGCCTGCACCGGTACGCCCGCCGCGTGCAGGCTTTTGGCGTGCACGGCGCTGCCCATATGCTCAGTGGCGAAGTAGGGCGGCTCCTCGTTGGGATAAGCCACGAACTCCAGGCGGTATTTTAGGAAAGGGCTAAGCTGGTCGAGCAGACGGGCGGTTTCGAGCAGGCCAGCCACGGCGCTGGCGTTGTCGTCGGCGCCGGGCTGGTCGCCGCACACGTCGTAGTGCGCGCCGATGACGATGCGCGGGGCGTCATTCGGGCCGAACCCGGCGATGATGTTGCGGTAGCGGCGCCCGTCGGCGGTGAAAGTTTGCTCCGTGACTTCGCCGCGCAGCTTTTCGAATTCGGTTTTGATGTAGTCGGCGGCTTGGTTCAGGGAGCTGAGATTGTGGCAGTTGCGGGCCGGGTGCAGGCCCGTAAGAAAGGCCACGTCGGTGTAGAGGCGGGTTTGGTCGGCGGGCATGGCGGGAAGATGAAAGGTTGGTTTACGAAGTATGCGTCATTTCTCGCCGGGTTGCGCAGGGTTAGGCGCAAGGTTTCGCGGTGTCGTTCCAGAATAACCCGGCGCAACCCGGCGAGAAATAACATCCGGACGCATTGCAGGAAGCAGATTATATCTACCTTCCCGCGCCCTTTCGTCTCGCTTTTATGCTCCGCTCCTGCCGCCCCGCGCTGCTGCTTCTGGCCCTGCTGGCCACCGCCTCCTGCTCCCAGAAAACGCCCGAAGAGCAGGCCGCCGAAACCGCCGCCCAGGCCCAAACCGACGGCGAAGAAATCGACCCCTATCAGAACGTGGTCTTCACCTTCGATGAGGCCGTAGTGGGCGAAGACCAGCTCAACCGCTGGGACACCACGCAGGTCATCCGCTTCACGCCCGCCGTGCCGGGCAAGTTCAAGTGGACCGGCGAGCGGGAGCTGACATTCTCGCCGCTCGCACCCTTCCGGCCCAGCACGGTTTTCAAGGCGGATTTACGCAAGGAAAAGCTGCCCAGCGGCCAGCAAAAGCTGACGCTAAGCAAGCCGAAGTTTCATACGCCGTTTTTGCGCCTGGCCACGCCGCAGGTGTTCTACAGCCGCTCGCGGCGGGCGGCGGGCACGGCCGAGCTGCAAGCCAACCTCGTGTTCAACTACCCGGTGCGGCCTTCGGACTTTCGCCCCAAGCTGAAAATCACCCAGACCGGCCAGCCCGTTGCCTTTGAGCTGAGCGCCGCCGAGCCCGACAAGCTACTGGCCGTCACGTTTACGCAGGACGTGCGCCCCGGCGCCCCGCTGGAAATCGAAGTCGCGCCCGGCCTGAATGCCGTGGCCGGCGAGCGGCCCACCAC
>CAXUEM010000112.1:0-8884 GCA_964249885.1 uncultured Hymenobacter sp.
GTCGAAGCATCTCTACCGCTCACTAATCCACGGCAAACAACGACTGAATTACTGCTGCGGTAGAGATGCTTCGACTCCGCTCAGCATGACCGCCTTTTCTTAAACCGTCCCAATGCTCTACTACCTCTTCCGCTACCTGCACGAACACTTTGACCTGCCGGGTACGGGCGTGTTCCAGTATATTTCCTTCCGCGCGGCCCTGTCGGTGATTGTCTCGCTGCTCATTGCCCAGACCTTCGGCGCCAAGCTTATCCGGGTGCTGCAGCGCAAGCAGGTGGGCGAGAGCATCCGCGACCTGGGTTTGCAGGGCCAAATGGAAAAGAAAGGCACCCCGACCATGGGCGGCCTCATCATCCTGCTCGCCATTCTGGTGCCGGTCATTCTGCTGGCCCGGCTGCGCAACATCTACATCATCCTGATGATACTCAGCACGGTCTGGCTGGGCCTGATTGGCTTTCTGGACGACTACATCAAGGTGTTTCGCAAAAACAAGGACGGGCTGAGCGGGCGCTTCAAGATTCTGGGCCAGGTAGGGCTGGGCATCACGGTGGGCTGGGTCTTGTTTTTCTCGAATGAAGTGACCGTGCGCCAGTACCTGCTGCCCGACGGCAGCCTCTCGGCCGTGGACGCCAGCAAGGTGTACCAGGACGTGAAGCTGATGATTACGACCGTGCCGTTTATGAAGAATAACGAGCTGAACTACGGCGACCTGTTTGCCACCGCCGGCTCGTTTTTCAACGGGCTGTACTCGCTGCTCTATATTCCCATCGTCATCCTCATCGTGACGGCCGTGAGCAACGGCGCCAACATCACCGACGGGCTCGACGGGCTGGCGGCGGGCACCTCGGCCATCATCGGCACCACGCTGGCCATTTTTGCCTTCGTGTCGGGCAATGCCTTTCTGGCTGATTATCTGGATGTCATGTTCATTCCCGACTCCGGCGAGCTGGTGGTGTTCTGCACCGCTTTCGTGGGGGCCTGCGTGGGCTTTCTCTGGTATAATTCCTACCCGGCGCAGGTTTTCATGGGCGACACGGGCTCGTTGGCCCTGGGCGGCATCATTGCGGTGCTGGCCCTCATCGTGCGCAAGGAGCTGCTCATTCCGGTGCTTTGCGGCGTGTTTCTGATTGAGAATCTGTCGGTGATGGTGCAGGTGGGCTACTTCAAGTACACGCGCCGCAAATACGGCGAGGGCCGCCGCCTGCTGAAAATGTCGCCCCTGCACCATCACTACCAGAAGCTGGGCTACCACGAGTCGAAAATCGTGTCGCGGTTCTGGATTATCGGCATTATGCTGGCCGTGATTACGCTGGTTACTTTAAAAACCCGGTAATGAAGTTTCTCGCAGGGTTTCGCAGGGTTGGGCGCAGGGTTTCGCAAGGTCGTTTCATCAGAACCGCCCTGCGAAACCCTGCGAGAAATAAAGCTGAACAACTATGAATATTGTCATTCTAGGCGCCGGCGAAAGTGGGGTAGGGGCGGCGCTGCTGGCGCAAGCCAAAGGCCACGCCGTGTTCGTGTCCGACGGCGGCGCCCTGAAGCCTGCTTATAAAGAAAAGCTCACCGCCGCTGGCATTGCCTTCGAGGAGAACGGCCACAGCCGGGAGAAAATATTGCAAGCCGATGAGGTGGTAAAAAGCCCCGGCATTCCGGAAAAGGCCGAAATCGTGCAAGCCCTGCGCGCGCGGAATACGCCCATCATCTCGGAAATCGAGCTGGCCGGCCGCTACACCCGCGCCCGCTGCATCTGCATCACCGGCACGAACGGCAAGACCACGACCACCCTGCTGACCTACCACCTGCTGAAAGAAGCCGGCCTGCGCGTGGGCTTGGCCGGCAACGTGGGCTACTCGCTGGCCGAGCAGGTTATCGACGACAAATTCGAGTACTACGTGGTCGAACTCAGTTCCTTCCAGCTCGACGACACCCACGACTTTCAACCCTGGATTTCGGTGCTGCTTAACATCACGCCCGACCACTTGGACCGCTACAACTACGACCTCGCGCTCTACGCCCAGTCCAAGCTGCGCATCGCCCGCAACCTGCGTACTGAGAGCGCCTTTATCTACAACGCCGACGACGAGGTAACCGCCCGCTACCTGCAAACCGACCGGCTGAGCACGCGGGTGCTGCCTTTCGCTCAGCGCCCGCGCCCCGATGTGGCTTTGGCCGCCTACTACCCCAGCGCCGAGGTGCTGCACTCCACGCTCACGCCCGGCTTTTCTGACCGCCGCGACGCGCAGGACCTGAGCATTAGCCGCTCCCCGCTCATCGGCCAGCACAACCGCCAGAACCTGGCCGCCGCCGTGCTCTGCGCCCGCCTCGCTGGCCTGAATGAAACCCAGATTGAAGCCGGCCTGGCCACGTTCCAAAACGCCGACCACCGCCTGCAGCCCGTGGGCGAAATCAACGGCGTGCGCTTCCTCAACGACAGCAAAGCCACCAACGTGGAAGCCGCCTGGTACGCCCTGGACGGCGTGCCAGCGCCCCTCATCTGGATTGCCGGCGGCACCGACAAGGGCAACGACTACACCCCCCTGCTGGCCCTGGCCCAGCGCAAGGTCAAGGCCCTCATCTGCCTCGGCGCCGACAACGAGAAGCTCAAGGCCGCCTTCGGCCCGGTGGTGCCCCACGTGGAAGAAACCCGCGACGTGACCGAGGCCGTGCGCCGCGCCCTAGCCCTGGCCGCCCCCGGCGACACCGTACTGCTCTCGCCCGCCTGCGCCTCCTTCGACCTGTTCAAAAACTACGAAGACCGCGGCCGGCAGTTCGCCGCCGCCGTGGCACAGCTCCGCGCTCCGCGAACCTCCGCGCCGGCCACTGCGAACCTCCGCGGTAACTTCCCAAATGAGACGACCAACGCCTCAACCAATTAAAACAAGCGCTGGATGCTATCCATCCGCATCTGCGTCATCCCGAATTCATCTGCAACATCTGCGATTTATGGAACACGTCAAAAACTGGCTGCAGCGCAACCTCAAGGGCGACCCTATTCTGTGGGCCATTGTCATCCTGTTTTCGCTTATCAGCATTGCGGTGGTGTACTCGGCCACGGGTACGCTGGCCTACAAGAAGATGAACGGCAACACCGAAACCTTCCTCCTCAAGCACACCAGCCTGATTCTGCTCGGCCTGGGCTGCATGTGGCTGGCCCACCGCATCGACTACCGCCACTACTCGCGCCTTTCGCTCTACGCGCTGCTGATTTCGGTGCCGTTGCTCTTGTTCACGTTTTTCATGGGCGGCACCACGCTCAACGATGCCTCGCGCTGGCTCACCATCCCGGTTATCAACCAGACGTTTCAGCCCTCCGATTTGGCCAAGCTGGCCCTGATTGCGCACGTAGCCTCCATGCTCAGTCGGCGGCAGCAGCACGTGCAGGATTTCAAAACCACCCTGCTGCCGGTGATGCTCTGGGTGGGCCTTATCTGCGGCATTATCATTATGAGTAACGCCTCCACGGCGCTGCTGCTGTTTATTACCTGCCTGCTGCTCATGTTTATCGGCCGGGTGCCGCTCAAGCAGATGGCCGTCATGGTGCTCATTGGCGGCGTGGTGGGCGGCGTGGGCCTGGCCTCCGGGCAGCGCTTCCAAACGGTAAAGTCGCGCATTGAGAACTTCACCGACCCGACCAAGAAAACGCCTTTTCAGCTCGAGCACTCCTATATCGCCATTGCCACCGGCGGCATCGCCGGTAAAGGCCCCGGCAAAAGCACCGAGCGCAACATTCTGCCCCACCCGTATTCCGACTTCATATACGCCATCATCATCGAAGAATATGGCCTGCTGGGCGGCGCCGTCATCCTGTTTCTCTACCTCGCCTTTCTCTATCGAGGGCTGAAAACCGTGATGAACAGTTCCGGCGCCTTTGGCGGGCTGCTCTCGGCGGGGCTGTGTTTTAGTCTGGTTTTGCAAGCCATGGTGAACATGGGCGTAGCCGTGGGCCTGGGCCCGATTACCGGCCTGCCGCTGCCCTTGCTGAGCATGGGCGGCACCTCGCTCATCTTCACCGGCATCAGCATCGGCATCATTCTGGCCGTGAGCCGCGGCGAGCGGGAAGTGCGCCCGATGGCCGGCGAGCCTGCCGACACGGCGCGCATTCCCAGCCAGCGCGCGGCGTATTCTTAACCAGAAGAAATCAACCAAAGAACGTCATGCTGAGCGCAGCGAAGCGGAGTCGAAGCATCTCTACTGCTTACTAATTCAATCATTTCAGAAGCTGATTCCTTACGCAGTAGAGATGCTTCGACTCCGCTCAGCATGACGTTTTATAGTTAATGAATAATTCTCAACCCCTGCGTATCATCATTTCCGGCGGCGGCACAGGCGGGCATATTTTCCCGGCCGTGGCCATTGCGAACGAAATAAAGCTCCGCCATCCCGACGCCGAAATCTTATTCGTGGGCGCCAACGGCCGCATGGAGATGACTCGCGTGCCCGAAGCCGGCTACGACATCGTAGGCCTTGACATCACCGGCCTGCAACGCCGCCTCACGCCGCAGAACCTGCTGTTTCCGGTGCGCGTGTTCCGCGCCGTGCGCAAGGCCAGCAAGCTGCTGGAGAAATTCCGCCCCGACGCGGTAGTAGGCGTGGGTGGCTATGCCTCGGCGCCGGTGTTGCTGGCCGCTACTTCGCGCAACATTCCGAGTCTGATTCAGGAACAGAACTCCTACGCCGGCCTGGTAAATAAGCTGCTGGCCAAGCGGGTAAGCAAAATCTGCGTGGCTTATGAGGGCATGGAAAAGTTTTTTCCGAAAGAGAAAATTGTCCTCACCGGCAACCCCGTGCGCACCGAAATAGCCCTCGGCGACCGGGCCGAAGCCCGGCGCTTCTTCGGCCTCGACCCGCAGCGCAAGACCCTGCTGGTAGTCGGCGGCAGCCTTGGCGCCCGCACCCTCAATCAGGCCACGGCCGCCGCGCTGTCCCGCCTCAAAGACGCCGGCGTGCAGCTGCTCTGGCAAACCGGCAAGCTGTATTTTCCGCAGGCTCAGCAGCAGGCCGAGCCGTTCACGGCCCATAACCTGCAGGCCCTGGAGTTCATCAAGCGCATGGACTTGGCCTACGCGGCGGCCGATGTGGTCATCAGCCGGGCCGGCGCCTTATCCGTGTCGGAGCTGTGCCTGACGGGCAAGCCCAGCGTGCTGGTGCCCTCGCCCAACGTGGCCGAAGACCACCAAACCAAAAACGCCCTGGCCCTGGTCAGCAAGGGCGCCGCCGTGCTCATCACCGACGAGCACGCCGCCGAGCGCCTCTACGACGAAACCCTGCGCCTGCTCGCCGATGAAGCGCGCCAGCAGCAGCTCAGTCAGCGCGTTAAAGAACTAGCCCGGCTGGAAGCCACGGCCGCCATTGTAGATGAGCTACTGCGGTTAATTAAAAATGAAAAATTATAAATTAAAAATATTCATAATATCTGCCTGACATGCACTCAGCTTCTATGTATCATTTTTAATTTTTAATTCATAATTTTTAATTAAGAGATGAATTTCCGCTACATCTATTTCCTCGGCATTGGTGGCATTGGCATGTCGGCCCTGGCGCGCTGGTTTCAAGCCAACGGGCACGAGGTGAGCGGCTACGACAAAACATCCACGCCTCTTACCGATGCCCTGCTGGCCGAGGGCATTGCCGTGCACTTTGACGATAGGGGCGAGGCCAGCCTGCCGGAAACCGTGCGGCTAAACAAGGCCCAAACGTTGGTCGTGCTTACGCCCGCCATCCCGAAAGACCACCAGGAATGGGCCTGGCTGGTGGCGCAGGGCTACGACATTCGCAAGCGCAGCCAGGTGCTGGGCGTGCTCACCCAGGGCCAGCCCACCATCGCCGTGGCCGGCACCCACGGCAAAACCACCACCAGCAGCATGGTGGCCCACCTGCTGCACCACGCGGGCGTGCCCTGCGCCGCTTTTCTGGGCGGCATTTCGGTTAACTTGGGCTCGAACCTGCTACTACCCCCTGCTGGCCAACCCGGCCAGCCGGCGCCGCTCATCGTGGTGGAAGCCGACGAGTACGACCGCAGCTTTCTGACGTTGAACCCCACTATTGCCATCGTCACGAGCACCGACGCCGACCACCTCGACATCTACGGCGACCAGGCCGCGCTCATAGCCTCGTTCCGGCAGTTCGTAGGTCAGATTCAGCCCGGCGGCACCCTGCTGGTGAACCACACGGCCGACCCCAGCGTGGCCGCTGCCGCGCCGGCCGGGGTGCAGGTGCTGCGCTACGGCCTGAACGCCGCGCAGGGTCCGGACCTGTACGCAGCTAACATTACGGCCCAGGGCCACCGCTTCCACTTCGACCTGCACCGACCCCCTGCTGGGCCCGCCCCGGAGGGCGCCGTTAACAACCTGGAATTATCCGTGCCGGGCTTCCACAACGTGGAGAATATGCTGGCCGCCGCCGCCGTGGCGCAGCTGGCGGGCGTGGCCGCCGCGCCGCTGCGGGCCGCCGTGGCCGCCTACCGCGGCGTAAAGCGGCGCTTCGAGTTAGTCGTGACCAGCCCCGACAAAGTGTACGTGGACGACTATGCCCACCACCCGCGTGAGATTGAGGCGTTTTTGCGCTCCCTGCGGGCGCTGTACCCGGGCCGAAAGCTGCGCGCCATTTTTCAGCCGCACTTGTTCACTCGCACCCGCGACTTCGTGCAGGGCTTCGCCGACAGTCTCAGCCTGGCCGATGAGGTGGTGCTGCTCGACATTTACCAGGCCCGCGAAAAGCCGCTGCCCGGCGTTACTTCCGAGCTGATTCTGGACCGGCTGACCGCGCCGCAAAAATCATTGCAAACCAAGGCCCAGGTGCTGCAAGCCGCCGCCCACGACTCGGACTATGACGTGCTGGCCACCGTCGGCGCCGGCGACATCGATACGCTGGTGCCGGAGCTGCGGGCTCTGCTCTCAGCGCGCTGGGGCGGGGAGGCAAATAAAGTATAACGTGAAATAGTCCGTCGTGCCGGGCCTGATGAAAGAATAATCTGTGAAATCAATCCCATCCGCAACCTCCGTGATTTATGGATAAGACCGTCAGAAACGTAATGGTGGCCGTGGCCTGCCTGCTGGCGCTGGGCGCGCTGGGCGTGTTCGCGGCCGTGCGTCAGAGCCAGCGGCCGGTGCAGGAAGTGGTGGTCAAGGTTTCGGATGAGTTTGACAACTACTTCATTTCCAGCCGGGGAGTGACGGCCTTGCTCACCCGCGGCGGCCAGGAGCCCGTGACGGGCACCCGGCCCGAGGGCGCGCAGCTGCGCGAGCTGGAAGCCCGCGTCAAGGCCCACCCTTTCGTGAAAGACGCGCAGGTGTACCGCGACCTGGCCGGCAACCTGCACGCCGACGTGCGGCAGAATCGCCCCATTGCCCGCCTCGTACACGCCGACTCGCGCTTGGATTCCTACGTCGACGCCGAGGGCCGCGCCCTGCCGCTTTCGCCGCTCTACACGGCGCGGGTGGCCACGGTGAGCCGGGCCGGCGGTGCGGCCCTGCCCAAGGCGTTTTTCCAGGACAGCACCGGGCGCCGCTACCTCGAGTTCCTGCGCTATGTCGACGAGCATCCGTTCTGGCGGGCGCAGGTGGCGGAGGTGTTTGTGGAGCCCGGCGGCAAGCTCAGCTTCACCCAGCAGGTAGGCGACCAGCGTATCGAATTCGGCCCTCCCGCCGATATTTCCGATAAATTCGCCAAGCTTATGGTATTTTACCGCCAAATTCCTTCCGTACTGGGCTGGGACACCTACCACCGCGTGAACGTGGAGTACCAGAACCAAATCATCTGCGAATAAAATATATTCGCTAATCCTCGTTTAATCAGGCGCTAACCCTTTTCTTTAGCCTGTCTTTCTCTTCCGAGACTTCCCCGCCTCGCTTCCTCTGCCCCATGCAACAAGACAAAATCGTCGTCGGCCTCGACATCGGCACCACCAAAATCTGCGCCCTGGTGGGGCGGAAAAATGAATTCGGCAAACTCGAAATTCTGGGCATGGGCAAAGCCGTGTCCGAGGGCGTCTCGCGCGGCATCGTGGTCAACATCTACAAGACCGTCGACGCCATCAAGCGCGCCATTGCCATGGCCGAGGAACAGTCCGGCATCAGCATCGGCGTCGTGAACGTGGGCATTGCCGGGCAGCACATTAAAAGCCTCCACCACAACGGCAGCATCACCCGCGAGTCGGGCGATACCGAGATTTCGGACGCCGACGTGAGCCGCCTCACGAACGACATGTACCGGCTCGTGACGCCGCCGGGCTCGCAGATTATCCACGTCATGCCCCAGGAGTACAAGGTCGACTACGGCGAAACCACCCTGGAGCCCGTGGGTCGCGCCGGTGTGCGTTTGGAAGGCAACTTCCACATTATCACGGCCCAAAGTGCGGCTATTAACGACATTTACAAGTGCGTGACCCGCGCTAACCTCACCATTGCCGACCTGATTCTGGAACCGCTGGCCAGCAGCGTGTCCATTCTCTCGGACGAGGAGAAAGAAGCCGGCGTGGCCCTGATTGACATTGGGGGCGGCACTACGGATTTGGCCGTGTTCAAGGACGGCATCATCCGGCACGCGGCGGTGCTGCCCTTCGGCGGCAACATCATCACCTCCGACATCAAGCAGGGCGGCAACGTGACGCCTATTCAGGCCGAGCAGCTGAAGGTGAAGTTCGGCAAAGCCATTGCCGACGAGGCCTCCGACCTGGAAATCGTGAGCATTCCCGGCCTGCCTAACCGCCCGCCCAAGGAGGTTTCGCTCAAGAACCTGGCCTTCATCATTGAGGCCCGGATGTCGGAAATCATGGAGCTGGTGTACGCCGAAATTGCCCGTATGGGCCTGGCCGACAAGCTCTCGGCGGGCATCGTGCTCACCGGCGGCGGCTCGCAGCTGCAGAACCTGGAGCAGCTCACCGAGT
>CAXUEM010000113.1:0-5467 GCA_964249885.1 uncultured Hymenobacter sp.
GCTGAAACCCTGCGCTACAAGTACGCCCTCTGGAACACGCTCGAAAACCGGGTGGAGTTTCTCGAAGGCGGCGAGGACCGCACCCTGGCCCCGGCGCCGGCCGGCAGCACGCCGGCCCGGCGCATCCTGCACGACGAGGGCTTCCGGTACGCCGATGCCTGGCGCGGGGCCGGCGTGGCCTTGCCGGTATTTGCCCTGCGCTCGGAAAAAGGCCTAGGCGTGGGCGAGTTCCCGGATTTGAAGCTGCTCATCGACTGGGCCGTGCAAACGGACCTAAAGCTGGTGCAGGTCCTGCCCATCAACGACACCACCGCCACCCACACCTGGGTCGACTCGTACCCCTACGCCGCTATTTCGGTGTTTGCCCTGCACCCGCAGTACCTGAGCCTGGAGCGCGTGGCCAAGCTCAAAAGCAAGGCCGACCAGCAGGAGCTGGCCCGCCTGCGCGAGGAGTTCAACGCCAAGGACTTCGTCGACTACGAGCCAGTAATGAACGCCAAGTGGCGCTTTCTGAAAAAGCTTTACCAGCAGGAAAAAAAGCAGTTTCTGGCCGACCCGGCGTTTCAGCGCTTCAAAGCTGAGCAGGCCGACTGGCTCGTGCCCTACGCTGCCTTTTGCGCCCTGCGCGACCGGTTCGGCACGGCCGACTTTTCGCTCTGGCCGGCCGAGTTTCAGAGCCCGAAAAACCTGAACCAGCTCACGGCCGAAACCGGCCCCGACTTCGACCAGTACGGCCTGCACTTCTTCGTCCAATTTCACTTGGACCAGCAGCTGCGCGAGGCCGTGGACTACGGCCGCCAGCAGGGGGTGGTGCTCAAGGGCGACCTGCCCATCGGCATCTACCGCCACTCCGTCGATGCCTGGACCCAGCCCGAGCTCTACCACATGGACGCCCAGGCTGGCGCCCCGCCCGACGACTTCAGCACCACCGGCCAGAACTGGCGCTTCCCAACCTACAACTGGGAGCGCATGGCCGCGGACAACTACGCCTGGTGGAAGCAGCGCATGGGCCACCTCAGCCGTTACTTCGACGCCCTGCGCATCGACCACATCCTGGGCTTTTTCCGCATCTGGGAAATCCCTTCGCACTCCGTGGAGGGCCTGCTGGGCCACTTCGCGCCCGCCCTGCCCCTGCACCGCCACGAGATTGAGCGCCGCCTGGGCTGGTTTGATTATGGCCGCCTCTGCGAGCCCTACATCCGCTGGCACATGCTGCAGGACTTGTTCGGCGAGCAGGCCCAGGCCGTGTTCGACGAGTACCTGGAGGAAGGCCCCCACCGCAGCATCCGCCTGCGCGAGGGCCTGCAAACCCAGCGCGAGATTGAAGCCTACATTGAGAATAAGTTAAGAGTTAAAAGTGAAGAGTTAAAAGCCACGCAAGGGCAAAGCCAGCAGGGGGTAGAAGACCAGCTCTCAACTCTTAACTCTCAACTTTTAACTCTAAAGACCAACCTCTTCAAGCTCGTGAACGAGGTGCTGTTCGTGCCGGCCGGTAACGACTTCTACCACCCGCGCATCACGCTCCACAAAACTTACTCGTTTCGGGAGCTGGACGGCGACGAGGCCCGGCGCCGCCTTTACGACGACATCTACATCGACTTCTTCTTCCGCCGGCACGAGGATTTCTGGCGCCAGCAGGGCCTTATCAAGCTGCCGCCCGTGCGCTACGCCACCAACATGCTCATCGCCGGCGAAGATTTGGGCATGGTGCCGGCCTCGGTGCCCGGCGTGATGCGCCAGCTCGGCATGCTGGGCCTGCACATCCAGCGCATGCCCTCCAATCCGGAAGTCGAGTTCAGCCACCCCAACGACGCGCCTTATCTGTCGGTCGTGACCACCTCCTCGCACGACATGAGCACCCTGCGCGGCTGGTGGGAAGAAGACCGGGTGCGCACCCAGCGCTACTACGAAACCCTACTGGGCCACCCGCGCCAGGTGGCCCCGTTCTACTGCGAGCCCTGGGTGGCGCGCGAAATCCTGCAGCAACACCTGCACTCGCCGGCCATGTGGGCCATCTTCCCGCTCCAGGACCTGCTGGCCATGGACTACGGCCTGCGCCGCGCCAACCCGCACGACGAGCAAATCAACGTGCCCGGCAACCCCACCCATTTCTGGAAATACCGCCTGCACCTGCCTTTGGAAGAGCTGGTCGAGGCCGTCGGCTTCAACGAGCCCCTGCGCGAGCTGGTACGGGCCAGCGGCCGGTAGGCCTCATCGCTCTTGGCAGTTCCGGGCGCGCTACCGGCGCCCGTTTGCCCACTTCCTGGCGGCCAGCGGGGGGCAAGCCAGCCGGCAGTCTATTACCACTCACCTAAAGCCCTTCCGTGCGGGAGGGCTTTTTGCGTTCGGCGCCGAACAAATTTTGGTGCTTTCTGCGGTTGAGCTAGGGTCCAAAATTAGGCATTAAATGCATTTCATTTGAAATGTTAAATTCTTTCTGAGTACAATCAAATGATTAGCACTATTTCGAGTTTTGCACACAACCCAGGGTTCATTAATTTTGTATGTTGCTAGGAGTGCAGGTTGCCATCAAGAATTAATACTATTGCTGGTTGTCCTTCGTGAATTTGCAATCCACTCTCTTATTTTCTGTCGTATCTCGCTTTTGAACCATTAATTGTTCGTAGTAACGCGTTTACGGCTGAGCTTAGCTTTTTAGTACAAGGTTGCTGATTTGAGATGCTGTTACTCGTCTGGGTAAGTAATCAACTTTTTTCACACCTATTTTTGCTGTTTTAGATTTTAGCACTTTTAGAATTTTTTATTTCCAACCATGAGAATAAACTTACTTCTTACTCGAATGCGGCAGCTGCGTGGCAAAGCCAAGTTCCAGTATGTGGACCCCGGTAGCCAAGCAGGCGCGCAAGGCCTACTAAAGCTGCTTTTTACCGGGCTTTTGTTCAGTGCCGTAGGCTTGCCCGCCTCGTTTGCCCAAACGCCAGCGCTGGAATTCGCTGCTGGGGCCGGTAACCCGACCGGCAACGGACCCGTGATTACCAATCAGGTAATCACGTACCAGAACAACACGGACAACCCAACGGGCAATACGTTTGCGGCTACTAATCCTGTAGTGAGGGCAACTTATTCGCTCAGTAATCAGATATATAATACTGTACCAATTACAACCAGTTCCACAGGAACAGGAGTGTTTTTCGGTGCTGGTAGCAGCGCCACAACCACGCTGCCAGCGACTGCCCAGCTTTTCCCGACGCTGAACACGGTGTTTACCACCTATACGGACAACCTTTATACGTCAAGCCATAATGTGGGCGCCGGCACAGGCATCACGCAGGCATCGAACAGGGGTGTTGGCCTATTTGTATCAGTTGAGCCCATCCCTAACGGCTCTTCGACTGCAAACAATGTGCGCTACCAATTTGCTGACCTGACGATTACGTTCGACCAGCCAGTGGTGAATCCAGTGCTTCAAATCACGGATTTGGGCGGTACAGGCGGTGGTCTGGGCTTTGCAACCGAAATGGATTTGATAACTCCGGCTTCCGGGGTGACACTCTCGCGCCTGAGTGGTTCAACGAATTTTGCGGTGAATTCGACCTCACCCAACATCCGTAACAATAGTGCAACATTTCCGGCCGCTGCCAATTTTGTCAGCGGTTCGGTGCTGGTGACAACGCCAGCGGCTGGGGTCACCACGTTGGTACTGCGCCTGTACCTGCGCGGCGATGGCGCGGCCGCCGCCTGGCATCCCACTGGAGCCCACACCACACATTTCGGCGACCGTTTTTACATCTCTACCTCGGCGGCTACTCCGGCTGACGTAGCTACCAGCATCACGCCCACGCCCATCGGCTCGGTACTGGTAGGCGCGCCGCTTAGCTTTAATGTAACTTATACCAATGCTGGCCCCGGTACGGCCGCTGGCTACGCGCAAACCCTAGCGCTGACTGCCGGCTTGGGCGCGGGCAACGTAACCTTTACTAACCTGCCAGCTGGGGTGACGGCGGCCTACAACAACGGCACCGGTGTAGTGACCTTCACTGGCTCGCCCACTACGCTAACCAGCCAGGCTAACCAGAATCTGACCGTCAATATTTTGGCGGCTCCGGTCGGACTGGCCAGCATCACAGCCAGCACTACGGTGAGCACCACTACCTTTCAGGGACCTGACACTGGGGCTAATTCGGCCACCAGCACGGTAACGGTAACCCCCATCGCCGACCTGACCACGGCCCTCACTGGCCCGGCTTCGGTAACTCCGGGTCAGGCCACGGGTAACTACACGGCTACGTTCACCAACGAAGGGCCCAGCGCGGCTGCAGGGGTAAGCCAGAAAGTAACGCTGCCAGCTGGCGCTACCAACGTAGTTGTGAACGGTGTTTCGGTAACGACTACGAACAACATCATCGACTTCGGCACGGCGAACAACCTAGCCGTTGGCGCCAGCAACTCGTTCACGTTCAGCTTCACGCCGGCCAACACGGCCACGGGTACCCTGAGCGTGGTGAGCAACGTGAGCACCACTGCTGTCTCGCAGGGCAACAACACCGCCCCCGATGCCTCGACCTTGAACGTAACGGTAGTGCCCACGGCCAACGTTTCGGCGACTATCGTGGCCACTACGCCTTTGGTGAGCGCCGGCACACCGGCCGCGGCCACCACGGCGGCCACGTTCACGGCGACGTTCAACAACAGCGGCCCCGCCACGGCGGCCGGCGTCGTGGCCACGGTGCAGCTGCCCCGCAACCTGACCAACGTGAGCGCCACCGGTGGCGGCGTGTACGACCCAAACACGGGCCTGGTGACTTACGCGGCCCTGACGAGCATCGCCAACAACACGCCTACGACCTCAGTTATCAAGTTTGACGCCCCGGCTACCGGCCCGGTAGTCGCTTCAGCTTCGGTGTCGACCACGACCAGCGAGCTGGGCCAGACGGCCAACAACCAGGCTACGGCCGCCATCGCCGTGACCCCGACCTTCGACCTGACCACCAGCCTCACCGGTCCGGCCTCGGCCGTACCCGGCGACCTAGTGACCCTGGCCGTGACGACGACCAACAACGGCCCCAGCACGGTGGCTAACGCCGTGCAGACCGTGCAGCTGACCAGCGGCCTCACCAACGTGTACGTGAGCAACGGCGGGGTATACAACCCGGCCACTACCACCCAGTCCATCGTGTCGAACGGCGTAACCTACTCGGTGCCCGCCGGCGGTGTGGTGTTCCCCACGCTGGCCAGCCTGCCCGGCGGCCAGACGGTAGCCAACTCGGTGAGCTTCGTGCAGCCCGCCACGGCCTTCTCGCCTTCGGCTCAGGTAACGCCTAACACGACGGCGGCCGGCGAAAGCAACACCGCCAATAACACGGCCTTCCTCAACGGTAGCGCCAGCGCTGCCCCGGTGGCCTTGGCCACCGCCGTGGCGGGCACGGCCAATGCCTACACCGCCATCAGCTCGTCGGTAGCCAGCCCCACGGTGGGCAGCCCCATCACGCTGACGGTAGTGACCGGC
>CAXUEM010000113.1:5477-8848 GCA_964249885.1 uncultured Hymenobacter sp.
CGGTCCCGCCCAGGCCACGGGCGTCAGCCAGTCGGTGCAACTGCTGCCCGGCTTGGCCACTGCCGGCCTGTCGGTGAACGGCAGCAACGTTACGACGACGGCCGGCAACCTGGTAACCTTCACGGCTACTGCCGCTAACGGTGCCCAGTACAACAACCTGACCGGTATCCTGACCTTTGGCACCCTCGCCAACGGCGCGGCCGGCTCCACCAGCGGCACCAGCGTGAGCAACACCATTGCCTTCAACGCGCCCGCCACGGTGGGCAGCAACGGCCAACTGCTGGCCATGGCCGCCGTGAGCACCACCAATACCGACCCGGTAGCGGCCGACAACGTCGCTTCGACGCCCGTGACGCTAGTGCAGAGCACCGACCTGAGCACGACCATCGCCGGTCCGGCCACGGCTTCTGTGGGCCAGTCGGTGCAGTACACGGCCGTGTTTACCAACAACGGCCCCATGAACGCCACCGGCGTAAGCGGCACCGCCCAGCTGCCCGCCGGCCTGAGCACTGTGACCGTGACGGACGGTGCCGGCAATGCCGTCGCCGCTACCTATAACTCGACCACGGGCCAGCTGACCCTGCTGACGCAGGCCAGCGTGGCGGCGGGTGCTTCGCAGGTGTTCCGCATCACGTTTGCGGCCCCGGCCCCGAACATGACCGTGCGCAGCAACGTGAGCTCGACCACCTCGGATGCCGTTGCGACCAACAATAGCGCCAGCACTACCACCACGGTGCAGGGCTCGGCTGACCTGGCCACCACGGTAAGCGGCCCGGCGACGGCCGCCGTCGGCAGCCCGGTTACCTACTCGGTGCTCACGGCCAACAACGGCACTACCTCGGCCCCCAGCACCGTAAGCACCCTGCTGCTGCCCGGCGGCTTCTCGGCCACCAACCTGACGGTAAACGGCCAGACCGGCACCCTCGCCGGGGGCAACCTGACCTTCACTGATGGTTCGAGCTACAACCCGACCACGGGCTTGGTGAGCTTCCCCACCGTAGCCAACCTGGCCAGCGGCGCCAGCACGACCAACTACGTAACCTTCCTGATGCCCATCAGCCCCGCTAACGGGCAGATAGTAGGCACCTCGTCGGCCACTTCGACTGCTACGGACCCCGTGGCCCGGAACAATGCCTCGGCCGTAGCCACCAGCATTGCGCCCACCACCCCGGCCACGGCCGACCTGACGGCTACCGTAACGGCTTCGGCCAGCCAGGTAGCTTCCGGCGCCAACGTGACCTTCACGGCTACTTACGGCAACACCGCGGGCAGTGCTTCGGCCACCAACGTGCGCCCTACCCTGCAGCTGCAGGCGGGCCTGACCACGGCCACCATCCAGGTGGCGGGCCAGACGGGCACGCTGAGCAACGGCATCATCAGCTTCCTGAACGGGGCGACCTACAACACGACCACTGGGGTGGTGACCTTCCCCCTGATTGCCAGCCAGCCGGCCGGCAACAGCGTAAGCTACGCCGTGCAGGTAATGGCGCCCACCACTGGTTCGCTCACGGCCCTGGCGGCCACGTCGTCGGACACCAGCGAGCCTAACACGGCTGCCGCGCAGGCCAACAACGTGGCTACCACCACGGTGGGCACCACGCCGACGTTCGACGTCGTAGCCGGCCTTGCCGGTCCGGCTTCGGCCGTGGCAGGCAGCAGCCAGACCTACACCGTGACGGCCACCAACAACGGTCCGCAGCCCACGGGCAGCGCCACGACCCAGACGGTAACCGTACCGGCCGGGCAGACGCCGACCAACATCAGCAACGGCGGCATGTACTCCGGCGTGACCAACACGATTACCTGGACCATTCCGGCCGGGCAGGCTCCTGGCAGCAACGGGGTTGTGGCCAACAGCTTCACCATCACGCAGCCGGCCGGCGGCGCTTCGCTCACGGCCACGGTCAGCGCCACGGGCGACAGCAACACCGGCAACAACACGGCCTTCCTGAACGGAGCGGGTTCGCTCACGGCGACCACCGTGGCCAACCAGCCGCCGCTGGCTTTCGCTGTGGTGAACAACCGCCAGAGCCTCACCGGCACCACGAACAACCCCATGGGCAACACCGTGGCCAACAACCCGGCTACGGCCATGGGCCTGCTCATCTCGCCGCTGATGGCGGCCGACCCCGAGAATGCGCTGAGCAGCACGGCCCCGTTCATCATCACCAGCCTGCCCACGGCGGCCCAGGGGGTGCTGTACTTCGACAATGCCGGCACTTACGTGCCAGTGGTTGTAAACCAGACGCTGACGAACACCCAGGCCAACACCCTGCGCTTCCTGCCTAACACGGCTTTCACGGGTAACGCCTCGTTCACCTACCTGAGCGCCGATGCCGCGACGAACCAGTCGCCGGTGGTATCCTACACCATTCCGGTGGCCCAGGACCAGTCGACCACCTACGCCACCTTCAACAGCGGCAAGGGCGGCTTGAAGCCCTACACGACCGGCGACATACTGGCCCAGACCACGGACCCCAACACGGCGCAGTACAACAGCGCCGGCCTCATCTACGACGCCACTACCGGCATGCTGCTGAGCGGCGCCGCCAACGGCCTGCCCACCTCGGGCGTCAACGCTGTGCTGGCGAACGGCACTACGCTGCCGGCTGGTCTCAGCCTCGACCCCGCTACGGGCCGCATCTTCGTGAGCAATGCCGCCGCCCTCATCAACAACCGCACGGCTCAGAGCTACACGGTAAGCGTGCGGACCACCGACCTCAACGGCGGCACCAACACCGTGCCCGTGACGTTCGCCATCGGGGCCTTCCCGCTGCCGGTTGAGCTGGCAGCCTTCACGGCCAAGGCGGTGAAAGCCGACGCAGTGCTGAACTGGCGCACGGCCACGGAGAAGAACAACCGCCACTTCGACGTAGAGCGCAGCTTCAACGGCACGAGCTTCAGCAAGATTGGCCAAGTGGCCGGTCAGGGCAGCAAAGCGTCGGCCACGGACTACGCCTACACCGATGCCGGCATTGGCCGGCAGCAGGCCGGTGCTGTGTACTACCGCCTCAAGCAGGTAGACACGGACGGCACGGCGACGTACTCGCCCGTGCGGACGGTAGCATTCGACGCTGCCCCCAGCCTGACCGCCGCCAGCCTGGACCTCTACCCGGTGCCGGCCAAGACCAGCACCACGCTGGACCTGTCGGCCCTGCCCGCTGCCCGGACCTACTCGGTGCGCCTGACCGACCTGAGCGGCCGCTTGGTAGGACAGTACCAGCTGGCCGGTGGCGCCCCGCATAAGCTGGCTCTGACGAGCCTGGCCACGGGCACCTACCTGCTCAGCATCAGCGGTGCCGATGCCCAGGGCCAGCCCCTGCAGTTCGTAAAGCGCCTGACTAAAGAATAGGCGCCCGACCGCCTAGCGG
>CAXUEM010000114.1:0-999 GCA_964249885.1 uncultured Hymenobacter sp.
CCTCGAAGGCCTTGCCGGTCAGCTTTTCCATGGTGGGCACCAAGGCCTTGTGCTCGGCGTCCATGTCGGTGGGCAGCGTCACACCTTTTTTGGCGGCAATCTTCTTCAGGTCGGCCGTCGACTTGGTGTGGTCGGCAATCATCTTGTTGGCCATTTCCTTGGCCGTGCCAGTCACGCCCTTGGCCAGGGCCATCTTGCTTTGCTGAATCTCATTCTGGTCGGAATGAGCGGCGGTTTTCATGAACTCCGGGTCGTCTTTGTGGGGCGCAGTGGGGCCATTGGGGTCGGCTTTGCCCATGCCAGCGGCCATGCTGCTGTGGTCCATACCGTCCATTTTGGCCGAGCCGGCGGCGCCGGCCGTGTTATTGGGGTCATTGGCGCCGGCCGGCATGGTGGTCGAGGCCGAGTCGCCGGTGACGGCACCGTTCATGGCATTGTCGCCGGCGTTGCCGCCGGCGGTTTCGTTGGTGGTACCACCGTTGGCGTTCTCAGCATTGTTGCAGGCCGACGTGCTGAGCAAGGCAGCAGCCAGCAGGGGCAGGAGGAGGCGTTTCATAAAAAATAAGGTGAAAGTGGTTGAGTTAATCTTTACGAAGCCCAGCAGGTTGGGTTATTCAGATTAGCAATTTAGGCGGCTACGGAAGCGGCTACGGTTGAGCTTGCTAACCTCAGTGGTCTGGCGAAGCGGAGAAGTGAAGCAGGGGAGTAAAAACCGTCCCTGTCGCCGCTGACCAGCTCGGTTAGGGCAAGTCCTCAATCTCATCCTGCACTTCTTTGGCGGCGGCCAGTTGCTCGCGCAGCGCCGGGCGGTACTTGGCGGCCAGGCCGCGGATGTCGCCGTCGTAGGCGTCCTCCTGCATGTCGTCGAAGGCATCTTCGTCCTGTTCCTGCATGCGCACGGCTACTTTCAGCAGGCGCTTGTCCAGTTCCGTGCCGGTCTGAGAGTCGACCTCGTGGTAGGCAGCGGCGGCGTCCTGGCCCAGGTCGGCGGGCACGGCC
>CAXUEM010000114.1:1009-8343 GCA_964249885.1 uncultured Hymenobacter sp.
CTGCTGCACCAGCCGCGTGCCGTAGGTGCGCACCACCGCCGAAGTGGCTTTTTGTTGAGCCAGCTTGCCCAGCTCCACGCCCAGCAGGGCATTGTCGGTGGCATTAACCAGGAAGTCGGCGTCAGCAGCCTGCCGCTCGGTGATGTCGGCCGTGTCTATCTTCTTCTCGTTGCGGTCGCGGGCGGCGGCCACCGGGTCGGCGCGCTCGGCGTTGTTGGAAGAGCAGGCCAGCAGGGCCAGCAGGGGCAGCGTGCGGGCCAGACGAGTGAATACGACGGGGAGCATGGCAGTAAGCAGGAGTTAGAGGCGTGAGACAAGCAGAAACCCGTCCGCTCCTCATACGCCCGCCACCCAAGCGGGTTGAGAAGACCCGGCCGCGGAACTTTTTTTGCGCGGCATTAAACTCCGGCCCGGCCGCAGCCTCCAAGCCGGCAAAACCGCCTGCCCCGTTCGTTTTACTTTGTCTCCTTCACCTCTTTAATGGCCGTACGTATGCGCACTTCTTCCTTCCGCTCCCTGTCCCTGCTGGCCGTACTGGCCGGCTCCCTGCTGCTGGCGACCAGCTGCCAGAAAGACAACGACCAGGCCGCACCGGACGACATCGTCTCGGCCGAAGACCACGGCGCCGCCGACGAGGAAAACGCCCTGACCAGCGACCTGCTGGCTGCCGCCGCCCCGCAGGATGAAACCCAAACCAACAGCGCCGCCGAGGCCGATGCCCAGGAGCTGGCCCGCGTGCTGCCCGCCTGCGCCACGCGCCGCTACAACGCCGAGGCCCGCACCCTGACCATCGACTTTGGCCCCACCAACTGCCTGTGCCGCGACGGCCGCTACCGCCGGGGCCAAATCGTGGTCGTCTTCACCGGCGCCGACCGGCGGCGCCACTCCGGCGCCGTGGTCACGCGGGTCAACTACTTCGTGAATGACAACCAGCACACCGGCACTCGCATCTTCACCGACAAGGGCCAGGGCAGCTTCTCGCTCGATGTGCAGAACGCCAGCATCATCACCCCTGAAGGCACCCACGCCTGGACCTCGCACCGCGAGTACACCCGCTTGGCCGGCTTCGGCACCCCCCTGCTGGCCGACGACGTGTACGCCGTAACCGGCACCGCCGAGGGCACCAACCGCAAGGGCGTGAGCTACTCGGCCACCATTGCCGAGCCGCTGCGCAAGGTGCTCTCGCCCGGCTGCGCCCGGCATTTCGTGGCCGGCACGGTCAACCTCAGCAACTCCCGCGGCCGCACCGCATTGCTGAACTACGACCCCACCAACTCCCAGGCCTGCGACAACATCGCTTCCGTGACTATCAACGGCCGGACGCGGCGCATCACGCTGCGGTAAAACGCGAATTAATCATCTGTCATCCTGAACAAAGCAAAGGACCTTATCACGTTAGAAAGAGAACTAATCAGTTGATTACTGATAAGTCGTTCAACGGTGATAAGGTCCTTCGCTTTGCTCAGGATGACAGATAAAAAAACAACAATTACTGTCCTTTGAACGCCGGCTTGCGCTTTTCGCTGAAAGCCGTAACGCCCTCTTTATAGTCTTCGCTCTCGCCGGCAATCTGCTGGCAGTGCGCTTCGTAGTCCAGCATCTCGTCCAGCGTGGCGGCGCCGGCCTTGTTGAGCATCTGCTTGAGCAGCCCGATAGACTTGGTGGGGGCGCTGGCGTAGCGGGCGGCCAGGGCGTAGGTGGCCTCATCTAGCTGCTCGGGACTGACCACCTGGTTCACCAGTCCAATGCGCAAGGCTTCTTCGGCCGGTACCTTCGAGCCCAGCGCGCACAGCTCAAACGCCTTGAGCGTGCCCACCAGCCGGGGCAGAAACCACGACGAGCCCGAATCGGGCACCAAGCCAATGTTGATAAATACCTCAATCAGCGAAGCCTCGGTGCTGGCCACCAGGGCGTCGCAGGCCAGTGCCAACGAACAGCCCGCGCCGGCCGCCACGCCATTGATGCGCCCGATAATGGGCTTCGGCAGGCCGCGCATGGCCCGGATGATGGGGTTGTAGCGCTTGTGCAGCGAATCGTAGAACGAGCGTTTCTCGGTGGTTTGGGCCGCTTTCAGGTCCTGGCCCGAGCAGAAGGCGCGGCCGGCGCCGGTCAGTACCACGGCGCGCACGGCCGGGTCGCGGGCCACCTGCTTCAGGGCATCCTGCAGCTCGTAGCTCAGCGGGTCGTTAAAGGCATTGAAAACTTCGGGGCGGTTCAGAGTGATGGTGGCTACGCCGTCGGGGCGCAGGTCGTAGAGCAGGCTGGTGTAGGTCATGAGTAAGGGTCGGTTGCAGTTATTTCATTTGCCTGCGGCCAGCAGGGCCTCGGCGATGAGCAAATCCTCGGGCGTGGTGATTTTCAGGTTGCGGTAGTCGCCTTCCACCAGCTGCACCCGGCATAGGTCGTCTACTACCGTGGCGTCGTCGGTGAAGGTGCGCAGCTCCGGCCCGGCGTAGGCGCGGCGCAGCAGGTCGATTTCAAAGGTTTGGGGTGTTTGCATGAGCTGCAGCCGCGCCCGGTTCAGGGCCACTGAGCCGTGCGGGGACACCTGCCGCACCGAGTCTTTGGGCAGCACGGCGGCCGCGGCCGCGGCGTGAGTGGCAGCGGCCGCGTAGGTGCGCTCAATCACAGCCGCCGAAACTAGCGGGCGCACGCCGTCGTGCACGGCCACCAGACCCCCTGCTGGCTGGCTTTTCAGCGCCGCCAGGCCGGCCCGCACCGAGGCCCAGCGCGTGGGTCCGCCCGCCACCAGCGTGTGCGGCACCGCCACTCCGTGCGCCGCGCACAGCTGCCGCCAGGTGTCCAGCTCCGCCTCGGGCAGCACCACCACCAGCTCCGCTACGCGCAAGGCCGGCGCGGCAAAGGCCCGCAGGGTGCGGGCCAGCACCGGCTCGCCGCCCAGAAGCAGAAACTGCTTGGGCACCGCCGCGCCCATGCGCTGCCCGCTGCCGCCGGCCACCAGGATGGCCAGTCGGTTTCGGTGATATGGTGATGAGGTGATGGGGTGATGGGGCTGAACGGGCATAGCGTAAATGTAAAAGCAGCTGCGGTAAAGCGCAGCAAAAAGCCCGGCTGCATGGCAGCCGGGCTCCAAACCTCATTCCTTAATTACCTCATCACCTTATCACTCTCGAACTACAAAATCAGCATGGCGTCGCCGTAGCTGAAGAACTTGTAGCCTTCCTTGATGGCCTCTTTGTAAGCGTTCATCAGAATGTCGTAGCCGGCAAAGGCGGCGGCCAGCATGACCAGCGTGCTTTCCGGGGTGTGGAAGTTGGTGAGCAGGCAGTTGGCGATTTTGAACTCGTGGGGCGGGAAGATGAACCGGTCGGTCCAGCCTTGGGTGGGCTTCATGCGGCTGTGGGCCGACACCGACGCCTCCATGGCCCGGATGGTGGTGGTGCCCACCGCGCAAACCCGCTTCTTGGCGTCCAGCGCTTTGTTCACGATTTTACAGGCCTCGGCTTCCACAATGTAGTTCTCGGAGTCCATCTTGTGCTTGGTCAGGTCTTCCACGTCCACATTGCGGAAGGTGCCCAGGCCCACGTGCAAGGTCACTGCGGCCGTCTCAATGCCCTTGATTTCCATGCGCTTCATCACCTCGCGGGTGAAGTGCAGGCCGGCCGAGGGCGCGGCCACGGCCCCGATTTTGTCGGCGTAAATGGTCTGGTACCGCTCCTTGTCGGCCTCTTCGGTTTCGCGCATCAGCACGTCCTTCGGGATGGGCGTCTCGCCCAGCTCGTAGAGGGCCTTGCGGAACTCCTCGTCGGTGCCGTCAAACAAGAACTTGATGGTGCGCCCGCGCGAGGTCGTGTTATCAATGACCTCGGCCACCATGTCTGATTCGCCGAAGTAAAGCTTGTTGCCCACCCGGATTTTGCGGGCCGGGTCCACCAGCACGTCCCAGAGGCGCAGTTCCTTGTTCAGCTCGCGCAGCAGAAACACCTCGATAATGGCGCCGGTCTTTTCCTTGTTGCCATACATGCGGGCCGGAAAAACCTTCGTGTCGTTGAGCACCAGCACATCGCCCTCGGAGAAATAATCCAGGATGTCCTTGAACACCCGGTGCTCGATGCGGCCGCTGTCGCGGTGCAGCACCATGAGGCGGCTCTCGTCGCGGTTGCGGGCCGGATGCAGGGCCACCGAGCCCTCGGGGAGTTCAAATTTGAACTCAGATAATTTCATGGCCATCAGGCAGTATTTAGGTAAGCTACGATATTTTCGGGAGGCAAAAGTACGCATTTTCTAGCGGGCAAGTCAAGAGCGGCGTCTCCCCCCTGCTGGCACGCACGCCGCGGTGCCGCCACGCGGCGCGGACGTGAACGGAAGCATGACGTTATTTGCGAACTGACTTCGCCGTCCTCTTTTTCTGCCTCTTCCGGCCCCCGCTTATGCTTGCCCTTCGCCTCACGCTGGAAAGCTTGCGCTTTGCCTGGCAGGCCCTGCGCTCCAACCTGCTGCGCACCACGCTTTCGCTGCTGGGCGTCACGGTGGGTATTTTTTCCATTATCGCCGTTTTCACCGTCGTCGATTCGCTCGAAGCCAACGTGCGCAGCAGCATGGACTTCGTGGGCGACAAGGTCATTTACGTCGAGAAGTGGCCCTGGACCTTCGGGCCCGACTACCCGTGGTGGAAATACTTCAACCGCCCCGTGCCCACGCCCCGCGAGTTCGAGCAGCTGCAGCAGCAGCTCAGCGCCAACCACAAGGGCGTGGCCATCTTCGCCGCCAAGGGCGGCAACACGCTCAAAGTCGGCTCCAACTCGGTGTCGGACTGCGCCCTGCAGGGCGTGAGCTACGACTACCGCGTGGTGAGCGCCGTACCCCTGGCCGAGGGTCGCTACTTCACGAACCAGGAAATTGAGGCGGCCCGGCCGGTGGCCATCGTCGGGGCCACCATTGCCCAGAATCTGTTTCCGCAGGGCGGGGCGCTGGGGCGCGAGTTCAAGACGGCTGGCCTGACCTTCGTCATTATCGGCATCATGGAAAAAGAAGGCAAGAAGCTGCTCGAAACGCCCAGCAACGACACCAACGTGCTCATTCCCTTCGGCACCTTCGTCAAGCTCTTCGGGCTGAGCACCAACGGCATGGGCGGCGGGCCATCGGCGCGCATCGGGGTGAAGGGCCGCGATGAGGACGTGGGCCTGCTGGACCTGGAGTACGAGATGAAGGGCGTCATGCGCAACATCCGCGGCCTCAAGCCCCGGCAGGAAGACAACTTCGCCCTCAACCGCCCCGAGATGATAGCCGGCCAGATTTCCAAGCTCTTCGACGCCATCGGGCTGATTGGCGCCGTCATCGGCTCGTTCGCCATTCTGGTGGGCGGCTTCGGCATTGCCAACATCATGTTCGTGTCGGTGCGCGAGCGCACCAACATCATCGGCATCCAGAAATCATTGGGCGCCAAGAACTACTTTATTCTGTTCCAGTTTCTGTTCGAGGCCATCTTCCTGTGCCTGATTGGCGGGCTGGCCGGCGTGGGCCTGGTCTGGCTGATTACCCTGATTCCGCAGGACGCCATGCCGCTGGGCATGAGCAGCGCCCGCGTGGTGCTGGGTCTGCTTATCTCGGTCGTTATTGGCATCGTGGCCGGCATCGTGCCGGCCGTGCTGGCGTCCAACATGGACCCGGTCATCGCCATTCGGGCGAAGTGACAAGGTGAAAAGAACGTCATGCAGAGCGGAGCGAAGCATCTCGCGGGCGGCACTAACCAAATCGTTCAATGATGTGAGCGAGATGCTTCGCTCCGCTCTGCATGACGTTTTGCTAGCTCTGCAATACCACTATTCGGTAACAATTCGGTAACTTGCACGCCCTACTTTTGGTCGCCCCGCGCAAACCGGGGCGACTTTCTTTTTTCCCTATCCCGCCCCATGGCCAAGCTGACTAAAACCGCCAAAATAAGTACCACCAAGCTCGCCGATGAGACGCAGAACGCGGGCAGCGGCAAGACCATCAAGCAGCCCAACATCAACGACAACAAGCTGACGACCATCACGGAGATGGAGCAGCAGGGCACAGCCGTGCTTGAAGGCCTGCCCGACGAGGAAAAGCAGCGCCTGCGCAAGGCGTTTGTCGACAAGGACTGGAACGAGATTAAAATTGCCGATTCCTGGCAAATTTTCAAGGTGATGGCCGAGTTCGTGGAGGGCTTCGAGAAGCTGTCCAAAATCGGGCCTTGCGTGAGCATTTTCGGCTCGGCGCGCACCAAGCCCGAAAACCCGTACTACCAAATGGCCGAGGAAATTGCGGCCAAGCTCGTGCGCCACGGCTACGGCGTCATCACCGGCGGCGGCCCCGGCATCATGGAAGCCGGCAACAAGGGCGCCCACGCCGAAGGCGGCAAGTCGGTGGGCCTGAACATCGAGCTGCCCTTCGAGCAGCAGCACAACATCTACATCGACCAAGACAAAATCATCAACTTCGACTACTTCTTCGTGCGCAAGGTGATGTTTGTGAAGTACGCGCAGGCCTTCGTGGGCATGCCCGGCGGCTTCGGCACCATCGATGAGCTGTTTGAGGCCCTGACCCTGATTCAGACGAAGAAAATCGGCCGCTTCCCGATTGTGCTCGTCGGCACGGCCTACTGGAAGGGCCTGTTCGAGTGGATTAAGGAAATTATGCTGACCGAGGAAAACAACATCTCGCCCGAAGACCTGCACCTGGTGCAAATCGTGGACTCGGCCACCGACGCGGTGAAAATCATCGACGACTTCTACCACAAGTACCTGCTCTCGCCGAACTTTTAATTGCAGATAGTGCTAATGGATGGAGATGAAGCAGATGCGGGCGGCGCGGCTTGCTTCGGCAGCGCCGTCACTGACGAAACAGTTTCAGCTGAAAGCCGCTTCTTCGGGAGCGGCTTTCTTTTTTGGCTAGCTTCGCCTGCTTTTCCCGCCCTTGCCCTGTCTGCCGTGCCTGTTTCTTCCGCCGAGCTGGATTATGACTACCTGATAGTGGGCGGCGGCGCGGCGGGGCTGAGTCTGGCCTACCACATCAGCCGGCACCCCCTGCTGGCCGAGAAAAAAGTGCTGCTGCTGGAGCCCGAGGCCAAAGACCAGAACGACCGCACCTGGTCGTTCTGGACGGATAAGCCCACGCTGTTCGACGCCATTGCCGTGCGCACCTGGACCAAAGTCGCGTTTCGGGCGCCGGGCTTCGAGCGGGTGTTCGACCTGGGCCGCTACCGCTACCTCACCATCCGCGGGCTGGACTTTTACCAGTTCGTGCACCGCGAGCTAGAGGCCAACCCGCAGTTTACGCGGGTGCAAACGACGGTCAGCGACTTGCAGCCTACCCAGCAGGGGGTGCGGGCCAGCACGCCGGCCGGCGAC
>CAXUEM010000114.1:8353-8742 GCA_964249885.1 uncultured Hymenobacter sp.
CGCCGCAGCTCACGCCGCGGCCCGACCGGCACCGCTACCTGCTCCAGCACTTTGTGGGCTGGGAAGTTGAAACCGACCACGATGTCTTCCATCCCGAAGTAGTCGAGTTCATGGATTTTCGGGGCGAGCAGCACCAGGAGCCGCGCTTTATCTACGTGCTGCCTTTCACGGCCCGGCGGGCGCTGGTCGAGTACACTTTGTTTTCGGCCACGCCGCTGCCAAAGCCGGGATATGAGGCCGCTTTGCGTGACTACCTGCGCAATGTGCTCAAGGTGAGTGAGTACCGAATTTTGGACGAAGAAGTTGGCGCCATCCCGATGACCGACCACCCCCTGCTGGCCGCGGCCGGGCGGCGCATCATCAACCTGGGCACCCGCGCCGGCCGCGCC
>CAXUEM010000115.1:0-8729 GCA_964249885.1 uncultured Hymenobacter sp.
TAGCGTGAGCGGCATTTCTCCTCGCGTCCAGTCTGCAGCAGGTGCTGTTTGCCGTGGCCGGCCGCCTCGAAATCTCGCTCGAAAGCGCCCAGGGGCAGCAGTATGCGTTCGAGCTGACCGAGCCTCACCTGGGCCTGTACGTGCCGGCGGGCTACTGGCGCACCATCCGCTTCCGCGAGCAGGCGGTGCTGCTGTGTCTGGCCTCGGAGCCCTACCACGAGGAAAGCTACGTGTTCGACTACGATGAATTCCGGGCGCTGGCTGCGTCCGGCCCGGCCGCGTGAGCAGCGGCCAGCAGGGGGTAGGAGCGGGGAACGGCCCGTTTGTGTTCCGGCGCAGCTACCTCGACTACCACGCCGACCGGTTCGAGGACTGCTCCTGGCTTTTGTGGCAGGGCCGCCGGCTCCGGGCCGTGTTTGTGGCCGGCCGCGCCCGCGGCAGCGCCGAGCCGGCGGTGCTGGTGGCGCACCCGGGCCTGGCCTACGGCGGTCTGGTGCACCCGGGCCTGCTGGCGTATCAGGATGTGGCCGCCATTATGGAAACGCTGCGGGCGGCCTGGCGGGCTCAGGGCTGGCAGCAGCTGCGCATCCGGCCGGTGCCGCGGGCCTTTTGCCGGCTGCCGAGCGAGGGGCTGAGCTTCTGGCTTTTCCAGCAGGGGGCGCAGCTCGTGGGCCGGGAGCTGAACTCCGTTATCGACCTGAGCCAGGACTTCCGCATCGGCACCTGGCGGCGGGGCAACCTGCGCAAGGCCCGCCGCCACGGCCTGCGCGTGGAAGCCAGCGCCGACTACGCCGCGTTCTGGCCCCTGCTCGAAGCTAATCTGCGCGCGGCGCACGACCGGCAGCCGGTGCACACGCTGGCCGAGATAGAAGGGCTGCACCACCAGAATCCTGGCCACTTGAGCTTGTTCGCCGCCTACCAAGGTGCCGAGCTGGTAGCCGGCGTGGTGCTGTACCAGGACGCCCAGCAGGGGGTGGCGCACACGCAGTACATTGCCGGCAGCCTGCAGGGTAAGCAGCTGGGCGCCGTCGATGCCGTGCTGGCCGCTATCATCGACTACTGCCGGCCCCGGTTTCGCCGGCTTTCCTTCGGCATCTCCACGGTAGCCGGGCAGGTCAATCCGGGCCTGCTGACGCAAAAGGAAGGCTTCGGCGCGGCGGCCGAAATGCAGGAAACGTACGTGCTAAAGCTGTAGAAAAAGCAAGCGTCCGGCCGGGAGCGGAAGACTCCTGACCGGACGCTTACGTGTTTCAGCGCCGGGCTGCATCAGCCCGTCACCATGCGTTTTACTTTCTGAAACAAGGTGGCTTTGTCGTCGGCTTTGTCGTTGGTAGTTTCGCTGCCGTCGCTTACGTCGCCGAGCAGAAAGCCCCAGGGCTCGGTGCTTTTGCTCGCGTCGAGCACCACTTTCAGCACGGCCGTGAGCGGGATGCTCAAAATCATGCCCGGCGTGCCCCAGAGTTCGGCGCCCAGAATCAGGGCCACGATGGCGGCCATGGGGTTAATGCTGACCTTGGAGCCGGTAATCATGGGCGTAATGAAATTGCCCTCCAGAAACTGCACGAACACGAACACGCCTACCACCCCCAGGGCCTTGGGCAGGGAACCGGTTTCGACCAGCGTAATCAGGGCCGGTAGGGTGGCGCCAATCAGGATGCCGATGTAGGGAATGACGGCCAGCACGGAGGCGAAAATGGCGAAGAAGATGGCGTACTTCACCCCCAAGGCCAGCAGGCCAATGGCATTGAGAATGGCCACGACCACAATCACCGTGAGCAGGCCCTGGATGTAGGCCTGAATGACAGTTTGCACGCTGTCCATGGTGTGCAGCACGGTGGTGCGCTTGTCGGGGTCGACGAAGCGGAACATGAACTGCCGCATGTGGTCGCGGTAGTAGAGAAAGCAGAAAATGTAAATGGGCACCAAAGTCACGACGCTGATAACGTCGAGGGTGCTGCCGAGCACGCCGCCGAGCACGCCGCCGGCCTTGCTCTTGCCCATGTTCAGCGAGGAGTCAATCAGTTCGTCCTTGCTCATGGGCTTGATGCCGAAGCGCTGGCTAAGCCACTGCTGGCCCTGGTCGAAATACACCACCATTTTCTGCTTCATCAGCGGCCACTCCGAGCGCAAGTCGCCGAGCTGGGAGCCGAACAGGTAGAACAAGCCCACCAGGGCCGCCGTGAGAATGAGCAGGGTAATGAGAATGGCCAGCGCCCGCGGCATGGAGTTCTCCAGCCGCCGGGCCAGCGGCAGGAGCAGAATGGCCAGCAGGGCCGAAAACACGATGGGCAGCAGAATGCTGTCGAGCTTGTGCAGCACGAACACGAGCAGACTCAGGCCGATGAGCAGAAAAACGTACTGAATAACCGGCGTCTGCTTTACCTCGGGCGTGGGCGTGAGCTGCCGGGGCATGTTGATGTTGTTGGGCGGGGGAAACATGGGGGCAATAGAAAAAAAGAAGAAAGGCGGAAGCAAATTCTAGCTGAACCGGGCCGCGGCCGGGCGTGTTGCCTTCTACGGCGCTGGGGCGGTTTCTGCCGCTTTTCTGCGTTATTTTACCCCGGCCTACGGGCGCGTACTTATTGGTTTATGACAGAAGAACAGGATACTCCCGACATTCAGGTGCAGGTGGCCGAGCACGGCTACAACGAAGACTCGATTCGCTCGCTCGACTGGCGCGAGCACATCCGGCTGCGGCCGGGCATGTACATCGGCAAGCTCGGCGACGGCTCGGCCTACGACGACGGCATCTACGTGCTGGTCAAGGAGGTCATCGACAACTGCATCGACGAGCACGTGATGGGCCACGGCCGCACGATAGACATTAAAATCACCGACGCCAAGGTGCAGGTGCGCGACTACGGCCGCGGCATTCCGCTGGGCAAGGTGGTGGACGTGGTGAGCAAAATCAACACCGGCGGCAAGTACGACTCGAAGGTGTTTCAGAAGTCGGTCGGACTTAATGGAGTAGGAACCAAGGCCGTGAACGCGCTCAGCTCGCACTTCCTGGTGCAGAGCGTGCGCGACGGGCAGCTCAAGGGCGCCGAGTTCGAGTGCGGCATTCTCAAGAGCAGCCCCAAGCCTATCAAGACCTCGCAGCGCAATGGCACGCTGGTGGTGTTCCAGCCCGACGAGACGATTTTCAAGAACTACCGCTTCATCCCGGAATACCTTGAGAATCAAATCTGGAACTACGTCTACCTCAACTCCGGCCTGACCATTAACTTCAACGGTCAGAAGTATTATTCCGAAAACGGCCTGCTCGATTTGCTCGCCCGCAAGGCCGACGTCGAGCACCTGCGCTACCCCATTATTCACCTCAAGGGCCCCGACATCGAGCTGGCCCTGACCCACGGCAACGACTACGGCGAGGAGTACTACTCGTTCGTGAACGGGCAGTACACCACCCAGGGCGGTACCCACCTGGCCGCCTTCCGCGAGGCGGTGGTGAAGACCGTGCGCGAGTTCTACAAAAAGGAGTTCGACGCCGCCGACGTGCGCGGCTCCATCATCGGCGCCATCTCGGTGCGGGTGCAGGAGCCGGTGTTCGAAAGCCAGACGAAGACCAAGCTCGGCTCCATCAACATGGGCGAGGACGGCCCCACGGTGCGCGGCTTTATCCTGGACTTCGTCAAGGAGCACCTCGACAACTACCTGCACAAGAACCCCGCCGTGGCCGAGGCCCTGCTCAAGCGCATCATGCAGAGCGAGCGGGAGCGCAAGGACATGGCCGGCGTGAAAAAGCTGGCCAACCAGCGCGCTAAAAAAGCCAACCTGCACAACCGCAAGCTGCGTGACTGCCGCTTTCACCTGGGCGAAACCAAGGACGCCGAAAAGGAAAGCCTGACCACACTCTTCATCACCGAAGGCGACTCGGCCTCGGGAAGTATCACTAAAAGCCGCAACGTGGAACTGGAAGCCGTGTTCAGCCTGCGCGGCAAGCCTTTGAACTGCTTCGGGCTGAAAAAGAAAATTGTCTACGAAAACGAGGAGCTGAACCTGCTGCAGCACGCGCTCAACATCGAGGAAGGCATTGAGAACCTGCGCTACAACCGCGTGGTAGTCGCCACCGACGCCGACGTGGATGGCATGCACATTCGGCTGCTCTTGCTCACCTTCTTCTTGCAGTTCTTCCCTGATTTGGTTCGAAACGGCCACGTGTTCATCCTCGAAACGCCGCTGTTCCGGGTGCGCAACAAAAAGGAAACCATCTACTGCTACACCGAAACCGAAAAGCAGGCCGCCATGCGCAAGCTGGGCCGCAACCCCGAAATCACGCGCTTCAAGGGCCTGGGCGAAATCTCGCCCGAGGAGTTCGGCAAGTTTATCGGCGAAAATATCAAGCTCGAGCCAGTCATTCTGCAGTCCGACCGCAGCATTCAGCAGGTGCTGACCTACTACATGGGCAAAAACACGCCCGCCCGCCAGGAATTCATCATCGACAACCTGCGCTTGGAAAAAGACCTGATAACCTCCGACGTGCTGCCCCTGGCCGAGGCCGAGCTGGCCTAGCCGGCCGGCTACCCCCTGCTGACTGCTCTTGGCGACGGCCAGCAGGGGGTACGGACGTAAAAAAGCCCTTTCGCGAGCTGCGAAAGGGCTTTTTTCGGATGAGGTAGGCCGCCTTAGTGGTTCACCACGTCGGCTTTCATGGCGTCGATGAGCTTCATGAACTCGGCCTGCTCAGTGGCCGGAATGTTCTTCTCGGTCAGGCTTTTGACCAGAATGCCGCGCCACACGGTGTACTCGTTTTCGGTGACGGCCATGCCGGTGTGAGCCAGCAGCATGTTCTTGCCCCGGTAGGAGTTTGGGCCGCCGGTGATGTTGATGAACTGGTCGACCACATTGTTGCGCAGGCGGTCGAAGCGGCCGGGGTCGGTGGGGGCGGCGCCGTTCTTGCCGTTGATGGCTTCGAGCAGCGGCACGTGCGAGCGTAGCATGACGGAGTTGGCGACGCCCGTTTCGGCGCCCACGTTGGCCAGGTGCTGGTCGACTACGGCCGTCACGCCGACGCTGCCGCCCATGCGCGAATACAGCGTTTCGGGCTGCGGTTCATCCTTGCCCTTCGAGCCGCAGGCTGCGGCAAACAAAGTGAGGCCCAGCAGGGCAGTGCGGGCGGCGGCGAGTTGAAGTTTACTCATAAGGTGAGTGAGGTAAGAAAAAGAAGTGAAAAACAGAGAAATCAAAAAGTAAATCGGCCCGGCCGCAGCCCGTTCAGACGGCGACGAAAAAGCGCCGCAGATTCAGGGCAAACCGGACTTTGTCGATGAAAGCAAACGCCCCCGGCGGCACCGGGCACTGCCGCAGCGCCGGGGCCGCTGCGGCAGCCGGCGGCGTGGTGATAATGCGGGCCCCGGCCCGGCCCACGGCGGCGTAGAGCGCCGCGGCGCTGGCCTCATCGGGATGATATACGAAGGCCACGCAGCCCGTGCGCACGCTCACGGCGCAGGCCGACACCCCCGGCTCGGCGGCCAGGCGCAGCCGCAGTGCCTCGGCCGCGGCCGGGCTGCCGAGTGGAGCCAGCTGCCAGCCGGCGGTTTCGGCCGGGCGCACGAAGTGGTGCATGGCCGGCGCTTCCCAATTGGCCCAGGTTAGCAAGGCGATTATCGGCAAAGTGCAAAAAATACCTAAAATTGTTTTAGGCGAAGCAGGGAATGACATATTGCAAGTCAGCAGGAATTGGATAAAGACGCTCTTACTTGTCGGTAAACCTACAGGTTGCCTTTGCGGGGCAGCGGGTGCGCTCGGCAAATGCTGGCCCCGTCTGGCTAAACGAATCCTGGGGGCTGCTAAACGGGCTTACTGTTGGGCTTGGGCCTTAACAAGGTTTCCAGTTAAAATCTACTTTTTTGATTTTGGCCGCTGTGGTGCCCGTTCCGGCCGCGGGAATAGCAGCGCTGAGCTTACTTTCGGGGGAACTTTGCGCGCATGCCGCTGCTTTAGCCTAAGTTCGGCCCCGCGCTTAGCGCCGCGGCTCGTGCCTCACCTTTTTACCTGCCCCCGTCCGTGGACCACCTGGACCCTGAAAACACCCCCGCCGCCGAGCATTTCGGCCCCGGCGACTCGCTCGAATTAACGCTGGAAGTCAGCTCTTTGTCCGCCGACGCGGCGGCCGATACCGAGGGCGCCGACCCCCTGCTGGCTTCGGACGAAACGCCCGACGACGATGCGGCCGGCGAAACCAGCCCGGAACCCCTGCTGGCTGAAGCCGAGGCTGAAGAAGCTTTCGCGCCCGGCGAAACCATTCACGACGTGGCCACCGTGCGCGGCATGTACCAGAACTGGTTTCTGGACTACGCCTCCTACGTGATTCTGGAGCGCGCCGTGCCCGCCATCGAGGACGGCCTCAAGCCCGTGCAGCGCCGCATTCTGCACGCCATGCGCGAGATGGACGACGGCCGCTTCAACAAGGTGGCCAACGTCATCGGCCAGACCATGCAGTACCACCCCCACGGCGACGCCTCCATCGGCGACGCCATGGTGAACCTGGGCCAGAAGGATTTGCTGATTGAGACGCAGGGCAACTGGGGCGACATCCGCACCGGCGACTCGGCCGCTGCGCCGCGCTACATCGAGGCCCGCCTGAGCAAGTTCGCGCTCGACGTGGTGTTTAACCCCGACATCACGGAGTGGCAGCTGAGTTACGACGGCCGCAAGCGCGAGCCGACGACGTTGCCGGTCAAGTTTCCGCTCCTGCTGGCGCAGGGTGTGGAGGGCATTGCCGTCGGTTTGAGCACCAAGATTATGCCCCACAACTTCCGCGAGTTGTGCCAGGCCTCCGTGGCGGTGCTCAAGGGCAAGCCGTTTGAGCTGTTCCCGGACTTTTCCACCGGCGGCCTCTGCGATGTAAGCAACTATAATTCCGGGCAGCGCGGGGCCAAAATCCGGCTGCGGGCCACCATCGAGAAAGTCGACAAGACCCTGCTGGTGATTCGCGACATTCCCTACGGCACGACCACCACGGCCGTGATGGAGAGCATCGTGAAGGCCTCGGAGGCGAATAAAATCAAGATTAAGAAGGTGGTGGACAACACGGCCGCGGCCGTGGAAATCCAGGTGCAGCTGCCGGCCGGCATCTCGCCGGATTTGACCATCGACGCGCTGTACGCCTTTACGGACTGCGAAATCAGCATCTCGCCCAACACCTGCGTCATCATCGACGACAAGCCGCGCTTCGTGGGCGTGGAGGACATGCTGCGGCTAAGCACGCAGAAAACCGTGCGTTTGCTGGAGCGAGAGCTGGAAATCCGGCAGGCCGAGCTGCGGGAAAAATGGCACTCGGCCTCGCTGGAAAAGATTTTCATCGAAAACCGCATCTACCGCAAAATCGAGGAGTGCGAAACCTGGGCTGACATTCTGGCCACCATCGACGCGGGTCTGAAGAAATTCACCCGCGTGGCCGGCGAAAAGGAGAAAGCTAACGACTCGCGCGTTCAGCTCAGCCGCGCCATCAGCGAGGACGACCTGACGCGGCTGACCGAAATCCGCATCAAGCGCATCTCGAAGTTCGACGGCTTCAAGGCCGACGAGTACATTCAGAAGCTGGAAACGGAGCTGCAGGAAGTGGCCGACCACCTGGCCAACCTCACCCGCTACGCCATCCACTATTTCGAAGGTTTGCTGAGAAAGTACGGCGCCGGCCGGGAGCGCAAGACCCAGCTGCGCACTTTCGATGTAGTTACGGCACAGAAGGTTGCGGTAGCCAACCAGAAGTTGTACGTGAACCGCGCCGACGGTTTCGTGGGCTACGGCCTAAAGAAGGACGAGTTCATCTGCGACTGCTCGGACCTCGACGACATCATCGCCATCAAGCGCGACGGCACGTTCACGGTCGTCAAGATTGCCGAGAAGACGTTCGTCGGCAAGGACATTCTGCACGTGGGCGTCTACAACAAGAACGACGACCGGCTGGTATACAACATGGTGTACCTGGACGGCGCCTCGGGCATCTCCTTCGCCAAGCGCTTCCTGGTTTCGGGCATCACCCGCGACAAGACCTACGACCTGACCAAGGGCACCAAGGGCACCAAGGTGCTCTACCTGACGGCCAACCCCAACTCCGAAAGCGAAATCATCAGCGTGCAGCTCTCCGACAAGGCGCCGGCGCGGGTCAAGCAGTTCGACTTTGACTTTGCTGAGCTGGGCATCAAGGGCAAAGGCTCGATGGGCAACACGGTGACCAAGCAGCCCATCAAGAAAATAACCCAGAAAGCCGTGGGCGACAGCACCTTGGGCGGGCGCGAAGTTTTCTTTGACTCGGTGGTGGGCCGCCTCAACCACGCCGGGCACGGCCGCTACCTGGGGCAGTTCGACACCGAGCACACCGTGCTGGTCGTGTTCAAGGACGGCTCGTATGAGCTGGTGGCGCCGGATTTGGCCATTCACTTCGACGTGCCCAACATCCTGCTTTTGCGCAAGCACGAGCCGGACTTGGTGCTCTCGGCGGTGTATGTGGAGGGCGAAACCAAAACGCACTACGTCAAGCGCTTCCGCATCGAAACCAGCACCCTGGGCAAGCGCTTTACCTTTATTTCCGAGAGCAAAGGCTCGAAGCTGCACGCCGTCACGGCCCACCCCGAGCCCCAGCTGGAAGTCAAGCTGCAGCGCGACAAAAAAGCCGACAAGGAAACCGAGCAGCTGCACCTGCACACCTTCATCGACGTGAAAGGCTGGAAGGCCATGGGCAACAAGCTCAACTACTTCCGCATCCACGCCCTGACTTTGCTCAC
>CAXUEM010000116.1:0-8693 GCA_964249885.1 uncultured Hymenobacter sp.
TTTTTCACCAATTCCGGTGGCTCGCGGGCGCAGGGCGTGCTCAAGGCGCTTGTGTACGGCTTGTCTATTATTGCCATCTACACCGGCGCGGGCGTGCTGCTGAGCGCGCTCTTCGGGGCCGATGCGGGCAATGTTATCAGCTCGCACTGGCTGCCCAATGTGCTGTCGTTCGTGATTTTTCTGGCCTTTGGCTTGTCGTTTTTGGGTTTGTTTGAAATTTCGGCGCCGGCCGGGCTGGTGAACAAAGTCGATGCGCAGGCCGACAAGGGCGGCTGGTCGGGGCTGTTTTTCATGGCGGCCACGCTGGTGCTCGTCTCGTTTTCGTGCACCGTGCCGTTCGTGGGCTCGGTGGCCATTGCCTCGGCCGGCGGCGAGCTGTTACGGCCCACGCTGGGCATGATGAGCTTCGCTACGGCGTTCGCGTTGCCGTTTGTCTTGTTTGCCCTGTTTCCGGGCTGGCTCAAAACCCTGCCCCGCTCCGGTGGCTGGCTGAACACGCTGAAAGTGGTGCTGGGCTTCCTGGAGTTGGCTTTGGCCTTTAAGTTTCTGAGCTCGGCCGACTTGTCTTACCACTGGGGCTTGCTGCCGCGGGGCGTATTCATCACTATCTGGCTGGTGCTGGCCGGGCTGCTGGGCTTTTACCTGCTGGGCAAAATCCGCTTGCCGCACGACTCCGAAACCACGCACGTTTCGGTGCCGCGGCTGGTGCTGGCCGGCGTGGCGTTTACATTCATGTTGTATCTGCTGCCCGGCTTGTTCGGGGCGCCGCTCATGGGGCTCTCGGCGTTGGTGCCACCGCCCTCGCGCCACGACTTTACGCTGGCGGCGGGCGCCGCTCGGGAACGGCCAGCAGGGGGTACGGCGCTAACTGGCGCCACCAGCAGCATCTCGGCGACCTGCGAAGTCCCGCGCCACGGCGAGAAGCTGGAGCTGCCGCTGGGCCTGACCGGCTACTTCGACCTTAAGCAGGCCCTGAAGTGCGCCAAGGAGCAGAACAAGCCCATATTCGTTGATTTTACGGGCCACAACTGCGGCAACTGCCGCCTGATGGAAGCCTCGGTCTGGAGCGACGAGCAGGTGCTGCGCCGCCTGCGCGAGGACTTCATCGTGGTGGCCCTGTACGTGGACGACAAGACCGAGCTGCCCCCGGCCGACTGGTATACCTCCAGCCGCGACCAGCGCGTGAAAAAGAGCCTGGGCGAGCAGAACCTGGACTATTCCATCCGCGAGTTCGGCGTCAATGCCCAGCCCTACTACGTGCTGCTCGCCCCCGACGGCACCCGCCTCAACACGCCGGTGGCCTACGAGCCCGACGTGGCCCGGTTTGTCAGCTTCCTGGACGAGGGCCTGCGGCAGCACCAGCAGCGGCCCACGGTGGCGCGGCGTTAGCCGCAGCCGGGCCAACCGAAAAGAAAAACCCGCTGATTTTTATTAGCGCCGGCCAATGAGCTAGTTACCAGCAGTACCAACCTGTTTATATATACATTGGGGACGCGGCCGCGTTCAGCGGGCGCCGGCCGCGCCGCCGCTTCCGGCCGGCGAACCTAGTTTTGTGGCGAATTTTCTGCATTACCCCCTTATGAACCGCAATTACGAGCTCGACGATACCGACCGCAAAATCCTGAATCTACTTATTCAGGATGCCAACATGCCCTACACCGAGATTGCCCGGCAGGTGCAGGTGTCGGGGGGCACGGTGCACGTGCGCATGGCCCGCATGGAGGAAATCGGCATTGTGGCCGGCGCAACTTTGCGCATCGACTTCCAGAAGCTGGGCTACGGCGTGAATGCGTTTCTGGGCATTTACCTGCTCAAGAGTTCGGTCTGGAGCAGCGTGGTCGAGCAGCTGCGCGCCATTCCGGAGGTGGTCAGCATCCACTTCACCACTGGCGCCTACGGCGTATTTGCCCGCCTCGTGTGCCGCGACACCCAGCACCTGCGCGAGGTGCTGCACGGCCAGGTGCAGCTCATTGAGGGCATCGAGCGTACCGAAACCATGATTTCGCTGGAGGAAATCTTCAACCGCCCCGTGCAGCTGACATAAGGCAACGAAAGAAGCGTTAAAAGCTAAAAACCCTGGCTACCGATGCGGCGGCCAGGGTTTTTGGCTTTTAACGCTTCTGTTTCAACTTAAAACTAAGCCGTTACCTGGGCTTCCAGTTTCTGCGCCAGCACGTGCTTGGGCACGGCGCCCACTTGCTTGTCTACAATCTGGCCGTTTTTAAACACCAGCAGGGTCGGGATGCTGCGGATGCCGAACTTCATGCTGGTCTGGGGGTTAGCGTCGACATCGACCTTGCCCACCACGGCGCGGCCTTCGTACTCGCCGGCCAGCTCCTCTACTACCGGTCCTACCATGCGGCAGGGGCCGCACCACTCAGCCCAGAAATCTACCAGCACGGGCTGGTCGGAGTTGATAATCTGCTCGAAGTTGGCGTCCGTGATTTCAATTGCTTTGGTTCCCATTACGTTATGAATTGGGGTTGAAGAGTTTCTGGCGTATACGGCCAGCGCGGCCGCAAGGTAGCAGAATGGAGGCATAACAATGCGCCGGGGGTAAAGTTCAAGCCCGGCCAGCGGGGGGGGGGTGCGCTAGCGCAACTGGTAGCTCAGGCCCAGCGCCAGCAGGGTATCGCGGCGGCGGTAGCGCTGCCGCTCGGCGCCGGGACCGGCAATTGTGTAAGCCGCCGAGGCCCGCGCAACGCCCAGGCGAGCGTCCAGGCCGCGGGGCAGGTCGAGGGCCGCGTAGAACTCCGAAATGAGGCTGCCGCGGCTGGCCCGCCCGTCGCGCGCCAGGTTCAGCAGGGCCGGGCGGCTGGCGGTGAGCAGCAGGGGCGGCGTGCTGCTGCGCTGCGCCATGCGCTCCGGCCCAAAGCCGAGGCCGACAAAATCGAAATTGCCGCCCAGGCGCAGCGGGCCCACCACCCGCACGCGCAGGTGAAACGCCACATTGAGCGCCACCACGCGGGCCCCGCGCACGCGCAGCAGCTCGCCAGCAGGGGGCGTCTGGCTTTCGTAGTCGGCCGCGCCAGCCTGAAACAGGTGCCCGCCGCGCAGCCCGGGCCCGGCCTGCACGCGCTGCCCCTCATCCGGGCTGAACAGCAGCCAGCCGGCCAGGGAGGTGTAACCCAGGTTGGAGCTCATGGCGCGGGTAGCCTCTACCAGCACGACGGGGTGCGCGTCGGTCGGCTTCGGTGCCTCCTGGCTCCGGGCCGCGCCGGCAACCAGCAGGCTAACCAACAAGGCACTGATGAGCTGGCGCATAATCGGCTTAATCAGATTAAGTAGTAGCGTGAAAGTAAGGGCTAAGGTCGTCAGCAGGAGTTAGTTGGTTTTCGTTGAGCCAGCAGGGGGTATCAGGCCACGCATCCTAATGAACCCAACGACAGCCGGCGGCTGCCGAACCAGACCGCCTGGCGGCGCCTCTTGCCCGAGGCGGCCTGAATGACGAACGGCCTTGCAGCCGCAATTTCAATCAAAAAGGCCTGGCAGCGGGTGCTGCCAGGCCTTTTTGCTGACTTAAAGCTGCGGCCGAACGCGCCGAGCTTACGCTCTGCCCGCTGCAGGCTTAGCGCCGGCCGCTGTGCTGGGGCTCCAGCATCTCTTCCACAATTTTCTTGTTGAAGGCCGGCAGGTCTTCGGGCTGGCGGCTGGTGATGAGGCCGTGGTCGGTCACCACTTCCGAGTCTTCCCACTGAGCGCCGGCGTTGCGCAGGTCGGTTTGCAGGCTGGGCCAGCTCGTCACGCGCTTGCCGCGCACCACGTCGGCCTCAATCAGCGTCCAGGGACCGTGGCAGATGGCCGCCACCACCTTGCCCGACTGCGCAAACTCGCGCACAAAGGCGACTACGTCCTTGTTCATGCGCAGCACGTCGGGATTTATCTGGCCGCCGGGCAGCACCAGGGCATCGTAGTCGGCGGGGCGGGCGTCGCTGATGACTTTGTCTACGCTCACCTTGTCGCCCCAGTCCTTGGCCGGTCCGTCCCAGCCCTTAATGGAGCCGCTCTTCAAAGAAATGACGTGGGTTTCGGCGCCCTCATTTTCGAGGTATTTTTTGGGCTCATCCAACTCCGACTGCTCGAAGCCGTCGGTGGCGATGATGGCAATTTTGCGGCCCTTGAGTTTATCGCTGCTGAAAAGTGACATGAGGTAGAGTTAAAAAGAAACGGGCCGGGATTGGTCCCGGCCCGCTTGATGTACGCCCACCCTGGCCTTTGGTTCTTCTAATCATTATAGTAGAACTGTCCCAAAAATCGAGAATCCGGCTCAGGAAGCGTCAATACAAATATGTGACGGAGCCGAAGCGCGCTATCAATTAAAAAAGCCATCGGGTCGCCCTCCCCTTTCCAGCGCGTCCTCAAATCAGCACGCACACGTCCATGTCCATTTCGCTCATTTTCTCGATGAACGTCTTGGGCTCAATCTGGAACTTGCGCGAGAACATATCCACCGCGAGGTGCTCGTGGGGCTCGGCGAACTGAATTTCAAGGCGCTTCTTGCCGGGCGCGGCCTGAATGGCTTCTTCGAGCCGGTCTATCATGGGGCCGGTGACGGTGCGCAAATCCAGCTTGACGCGCACGCCGCGGCTCATTTTGTCGGCCACCTCGTGCAGGGGCTGCATGTTGAGGATGCGGGTTTCCCACTGGTCCTGGGTGCCGCGGCGCAGCTCCATCTTGGCCCGCACGAACATGGCCGGCACCTGCTCGTTGGGGTAGTTGCGCGGATTTATCAGGGGCGCAAACTTGGTGTAGTCGTCGCGGAACAAGGCCAGCGGCAAGGAGGCGTCGTAGTCTTCGAGGTTGAAAACCACGAAGGGCTGGCCGGTTTTGGTCGTGCGCATGGCCACGTTGGTGATGAGGCCGGCCAGGTTGATTTCGCGGTTTTTAAACGTTTCGACCTTGTCCAGCGCGCAGGTGCAGTAGGCGTCGATTTCGAGCTTGTAGGCGTCGAGTGGGTGGCCCGAGAGGTAGAATCCCACGACTTCCTTTTCGCGGCGCAGCTGCTCGGTTTTGGTCCAGGGCTCCATCTCGGGCACCTTGGGTAGCGGCGCGGCCACCGCCCCGAAGGCGCCCGCGCCGAACAGGCTGTGCTGGGCCGACTCCTTAGCCGCTTGGTGCTGCTGGCCCATTTTCATGGCCTTTTCAATCAAATTACTGTCGCCAGCAGGGGCATCGAGGAAGAGGCGCCGGTGGTACTTCTCAAACGAATCAAAGGCGCCGGCCTGGGCCAGGCTCTCGAAGGTTTTCTTGTTTACGGCCCGCAGGTTCACGCGCTTGGCGAAGTCGAATACGTCGAGGTAGGGGCCATTTTTTTCGCGGTCTTCCACCAGTTCCTGCACGGCGGCCTCGCCCGCGCCCTTCACGGCGGCCAGCCCGAAGCGGATTTTGCCCTGCTGGTTTACGTTGAATTTCTGCAGGGATTCATTCACGTCGGGGCCCAGCACGGCCACGCCCTGCTTGCGGGCTTCCTCGATGAAGAAAGTGACCTTCTTAATGTCGCCCATGTTGTTCGTGAGCACCGCGGCCATGTACTCAGCGGGGTAGTTGGCCTTGAGGTAGCCGGTCTGGTAGGCCACCACGGAGTAGGCCGCGGAGTGGGAGCGGTTGAAGCCGTAGGCGGCAAACTTCTCCATCACGTCGAACACCTCGGAGGCTTTTTTGGCCGGAATGCCGTGCAGCGACTTGCAACCGGCCACGAATTTCTCGCGCTCCTGGGCCATCTTCTTGAGGTCCTTTTTGCCCATGGCCCGGCGCAACAGGTCGGCGCCGCCGAGGGAGTAGCCGCCCAGAATCTGGGCCGCCTGCATAATTTGCTCCTGGTACACCATGATGCCCTGAGAGTAGTTCAGAATGGGCTCCAGCAGCTCGTGCGGGTACTCCACGGGCTCGCGGCCGTGTTTGCGGTTGATGAAGTTCGGAATGAACTGCATCGGGCCCGGCCGGTAGAGCGCGTTCATGGCAATCAGGTCCTCAATGTTGGTGGGCTTGAGGTCCTTGAGGTACTGGCGCATGCCTTCCGATTCAAACTGGAAGGTGCCGATGGTGTCGCCGCGCTGATACAACGCGTAAGTTTTCTCGTCGTCGAGCGGAATGTCGTCGATGTCGATTTTGACGCCGTGGTTGCGCTCAATCAGGTTCATGGCATCCACGATGATGGTCAGGGTTTTGAGGCCCAGGAAGTCCATCTTCAGCATGCCGGCGCTCTCAATCACCTTGCCGTCGAACTGCGTGATGAGCAGGTCGGATTCCTTGGAGGTCGAGACCGGAATGTACTTGGTGATGTCATCCGGCGCGATGATGATGCCGGCGGCGTGAATGCCGGTGTTGCGCATCGAGCCTTCGAGCTGCTCGGCGAGGCGCAGAATCTGCCCGCGCAGGTTATCCGGACTTTCGTCGCGCCGAATCATGTCCAGCTCCTGATTCTCGGCGAAGGCTTTTTGCAGGGTGGTGCCCACTTGCTCGGGCACCATCTTCGTGAGGTCCGTGGTCTGGGGCAGGGGCAACTCCAGCGCCCGGGCTACGTCCTTGATGGAGCTTTTAGCCGCCATTGTGCCGAAGGTGATAATCTGGGCCACCTGGTTGCGACCGTATTTATCCACCACGTAGTCAATGACTTTCTGGCGGTTTACGTCGTCGAAGTCAATATCAATATCGGGCATCGACACGCGCTCCGGGTTCAGAAACCGCTCGAACAGTAGCGAGTACTTAATCGGGTCAATGTTGGTGATGCCCACGCAGTAGGCCACCGCCGAGCCCGCCGCCGAGCCGCGGCCCGGCCCCACGGCCACGCCCATGCTGCGGCCTTTGTTGATGAAGTCCTGGGTGATGAGGAAGTAGCCCGCGAAGCCCATGGTCTGGATGATGCGCAGCTCGTAGTTCAGGCGCTCTTCCACTTCCGCGGTTCGCTCGGAGTAGCGTGGCTTGGGGCCCTCAAAAGCGCCTTTGAAAGTCAAATGACGCAGGAAGTCGTCGGCGTTGGGGAATTCGGCCGGTAGGGGAAAGTTGGGCAGCAGAATGTCGCGCTGCAGCTTGGGCGGCGTGATTTTATCGACGATTTCGTTCGTGTTGTCCACGCTCTCGGGCACGTCGTGAAACAGGGCCAGCATTTCCTCCTGCTTCTTGAAGTAGAACTGGTCGTTGGCGAAGCCGAAGCGCGAGTGCGGGCGCGGCTTCTGCATTTCCTCGTCGATGCGGCGCAGCTGCTTCTGGGCGAAGTCGTCGCGCAGGTGGTCGCGGCGTAGGTTGTCCAGCGTGTCGTATTTCACCTGCCGGTCGCCCGACATCAGGGTGAAGTAGTTGGTCTTAAAGTCACCGACCGGGATGCTGTGCTCCTCGCCGGTGTTCACGCAGAGCAGTAAATCGTGCGCCGCGTAGTCCTTTTGGTCTACGTAATGCGAGTCGTTCGTACAAATGACTTTGACGTTGTACTTGCGCGCCAGGCGCAAGAGCACCTGATTCACGTCTTCCTGGCTTTTGCCGGTGCCGTCGAAGTTCATCAGCCCGTGCCGCTGAATCTCGATGTAGTAGTCGTCGCCAAAAACATCCAGCCACCACTTCAATTTTTCCTCGGCCTTTTCCTCGCTCTCAAACAGAATGGTTTGCGGAATCTCCGCGCCGATGCAGCAGCTCGTGGCAATCAGGCCCTCGTGGTACTGCAGCAGCAGTTCCTTGTCGATTCGCGGCCACTTCGAGTACAGCCCTTCGATGTAGCTCATCGAGCAAAGCTTGGCTAGGTTCTGGTAGCCGGCCTGGTCTTTGGCCAGCAAAAGTTGGTGGTGGCGGTTGTCCTTGGTTTCCTTGCTGAAAATCTTGCGGTGCCGGTCCTCCACTAAGTAAAACTCACAGCCCACGATGGGCTTCACGTTGTACTTGTTGGCCTCGGCCACGAAGTTGAACGCCCCGAACATGTTGCCGTGGTCGGTGAGAGCCACGGCGGGCTGGCCGTCGGCCTGCGCCTTTTGCATGAGCTTGCTGATGCTGGCCTGCCCGTCGAGCAGCGAGTATTGGGTGTGGCAGTGCAGGTGCGAGAACGTGGGCATTTCGGCAGCAAGGTTGGGTTTGGAGAGTTGGGTTCTGAGTTGTTCTGAATGGCACGAATCGCTCACTCAAAACATAGCGCTCAAAACTCAGCCTTTCCAAAGATACCGCCGGCAGCAGGGCTTTGCCAAACGCGCGCAGTGGAGGCGCTGATACTGTGCGAGCTTGGTTTCGCAAAGGCCTCAGGCTGCTAAAAACCTACCCGCGCGCCGGGCAAAGACGGCCCTGAGTGGCCAGCACAGCACCGGCGGCTCAGGGTGCCGCTACGCGCAGCACTTCGCCCACTTTCACGGTTTCCGTGGCCTTGGCATTCAACTGCTGGAGTTCGGCGGCGGTGCGGCCGTAGCGGCGGGCGATGCTGTAGAGGGTTTCGCCCGTCACAACGGTGTGAGTGGCGGGCAGGGCGGAGCCAGCAGGGGGTACGGCCGTTTCGGTGGCGGCGGGCGCCGTGAGGCGCAGGGTCTGGCCCAGGCGTAGCCCCGCGCCGGTGGACAGGTTGTTCCAGGCCAGCAGGTCGGCGGGGCGCAGGCCGAAGCGGCGGGCCAGGCCATACACGGTTTCGCGGGCCTGCACCACGTACAGCCCACCGGCCGGCAGCGCCACCGGGGCGGCCACGGCAGGAACGGTGGCAGGCAGGCCAGCAGGGGGTGCTATCA
>CAXUEM010000117.1:0-8238 GCA_964249885.1 uncultured Hymenobacter sp.
CCCCAAGCCGACCGGCGCCCGACTGCGCCGCGCCCGGCCGCTGCACCTGCTCTTTATGCTGGCCCTGCTGCTGGGGCCCACCGCCGCCTGGGCACAGTGCGAAAAGCTCTTCTGGCAGGACGAGTTCGACGGCCCCAACATTGACCGCAGCAAGTGGACCCTGGAAACCCCCGCCGACCAGGGCACCGGCCAGCTCGACCAGCCCACCGACCGCCCCGAGAACGCCAAAATCGTGGACGGCAAGCTCGTGCTCACCGTCCTTAAGGAAGAGTACCGGGGCAAGCAGTACACCAGCGCCCGCCTGAGCAGCTACAAGAAGCTCGACTTCCAGTATGGCCGGGCGGTGGCGCGGGTGAAGGGCGTCGATACTCAGGGCAACGGCTTCGCCTTTTGGATGTTGGGCTCCGACTTTGAATCCGTGACCTGGCCCAAGTGCGGCGAGGTGGACATCTTCGAGAACACCGGCCGCACGCCTGGCCGCAACATCGGCACGGCGCACTTCGCCGGGCCCGACGGCCGCGACGCCATTTCCCAGGGCTCGGTTACGCTGCCCGACGGCCGCAAATGGGCCGACGAGTTCCACGAAGCTTCCATCGAGTGGAGCCCCACCTACATCAAGTGGTACATGGATGGCAACCTGTACCACACCCTGGATTTGACCAACCCGATTAACGGCTACCGGCCCTTCAACCGGCCGTTCCACATCCTGCTGAGCATTGGCATGGGCGGTAGCTACTCCGGTGACCCCGACGCCACCACCGTTACGCCCATGTCGGCTACCATCGACTGGGTGCACATCTATAAGGGCAGCTACAGCACCTTCGTCGGCGGCGACGACAAGGTGTACCAGGGCGAGCAGAACAAGCAGTACACGGTGAACACCACCGACGACGGCACCTACAAGTACAACTGGACCGTGCCGGCCGGCGCCACAATCGTTTCCGGGCAAGGAACTCCCACAGTCACAATCGATTGGGGGCAGACGGGCGGCGCGGTCAGCGTGCAGGTCGCTTCGCCGTGCAGCACCAACTCCTACGCCCTGAACGTGACGGCCGAGGCGCCCTTCGTGGCCGACAAGGTGTTCGAGAACTTCGAGACGCCGCCGGCCTTTACCTACGTCAACGTGGCGGGCACGCTCAGCAAGGGCGTGCCCAACCCGCTGGTAAACGCCGTGAACCCGTCGGCGAAAGTCGGCAAATACATCCGCAACGACGGGGCGCTCTACGATGTGATTGGCTTGCAGGGCATTAACGCCACGCCGGCCGGTGATTTCGTGCTCGGCCGGCGGCGCATCCTGCTGGACGTGTACACCGACGCGGCGCCGGGCACGCGGGTTTCGATTAATTTCGAGAACAGCAAGGCCGCCCGCGCCGACAACTACCCCACCGGTCGCTACGCTAACTTCGAGGCCGTCACGACCAAGCGCGGGCAGTGGGAAACCCTGGAGTTCAGCTACACCAGCTCGCCCGACGCGGGCACCGGCGCGGCGAGCGTGGACCAGTGGATTCTGCTCTTCGCGCCGGTTACCAACACGGGCAACGTGTTCTTCTTCGACAACCTGCGCACCGGCCAGCCCGGCGGCGCGCCCCGCGTGCTCGATACGCGGGTGCTCCAGAACTTCGACGGCAACGACCAGCTTACCCGCGACTTCGCCAACGGCCAGTACAGCGTGGTGGCCAACCCGGCCGCCGGCGCCCCCAACACCTCGGCCACGGTGGCCAAGTACGTGCGCGACGCCGGCGCCGAGTACGACGCGCTGGTGTACAAGACGTTGGCCATTGCCGACGGCCGCCCGTTCCGGCTCGGCAGCAGCACGGTGGCGATGGACATCTACTCGGATGCGCCGGTGGGCACCCGGCTCTCGCTCAACTTTGAAATCAACAGCATTGCCCAGCCCGGCAACTACCCCGCCGGCCGCTACGCCAACTTCGAGGCCGTGACAACCAAGCAGAACCAGTGGGAAACAGTCACGTTCTCGCTCTCGTCCATCCCCGACCGGGGCGCCTCGGACGCGGCCGTGGACAAGCTCGTGTTCCTGTTCAACCCGGTCACGAAGACGAGCAACACGTATTATTTCGACAACATCCGCATCAACTCGACGGCCCCCAGGGAGTCGCTGGTGCTGGCCAACGTGCTGCAGGACTACGACGCCAACGACCGGCTGACGGCCAACGCCGCCACCACCGGCGCCTACTCGCCCAAGGTCGCCAACCCCCTGCCGGGCGGCAGCAACCCCTCCGCCAACGTGGCCAAGTACGTGCGCAGCGCCACGGCGCAGTACGATTTGCTGTACTTCGACAAGAACGCGGCGCCCCTGAACGCGGGCGCCCTCAAGAACCGGACGCAGAAGTTCGCCATTGACATCTACACCGACGCGCCGGCCGGCACGCCCGTGCTCATGGGCCTCGACGCCAGCCCCCTGCTGGGCCGGTCGGAGAACAGCGGCAAGCACAGCAACTACCTGGGCACCACCACCGTGCAGGGCGCCTGGCACACCGTGTACCTGACCTTCGGCGCGCAGCCCGACAACAGCGTGCCGGATGAGCAGGTGGACCGCGTGGCCGTGCTCTTCGAGCTGGGCAAGTTCACGGGCACCACCTATTACATTGATAATCTGCGCACCGTGGACGTGGTGCAGCAGCCCACGCTCACGAGCCTGGCCCTCACGCCGGCCTTGTCGCAGCAGGTGGGGGTAGGGCAGAAAGTGCAGTTCACGGCCCAGGGCAAAGACCAGTTCGGCGCCAACCTCAGCGCCGGCACCGTCACCTGGGCGGTTTCGGGCGGCGGCAGCATTGATGCCAACGGCCTGTTCACGGCGTCGGCCAACGGCGCGTTCAAGGTAACGGCCAGCAGCGACGGCGTGACGAGCACGGCCGACGTGCTCGTGGGGCAGAGCATCGCGCTGACTACCGTGAAAGTGGACCCGATTTCGACCTTCGTCTATCAGGGCCAGTCCCTGCCCCTGACCGCGCGCGGCTTCGACCAGACCGGCAAGCCCTTCGCCCTCGCGCCGACCTGGACGAGTTCGGGCGGTACCGGGATTTCGGTTTCGGCCGGCGGAGTAGTGTCGGCCTCGGCCGCGGCTTCGGGCACGGCCACGGTAGTGGCCAGCGGCGGCGGCAAGTCGGCCACGGCCACCATTCAGGTGCGCGCCACACCGGTGGCCGATTCGCTCGCGGTGGGCCCGGCCAACGTGAAAGTGGCGCAGGGCGACGCGCTGACGTTCTACGCCAAGGCCTTCGACCAGTACCGCAACCCCTTCCCTACCCCCCTCACCTGGTCGGTGAGCGGCGGCGGCAGCATCAATGCCGCCAGCGGCGTGTTCACCTCGACCACCATCGGCACGTTCGTGGTGAAGGTGCAGTCCGGCGCCGTGGTCACGTCCACGGCCGTGAGCGTGGTGCCCAAGCCCCTGAACCTGGCTTTGAACAAGCCCGCGCGTGCCTCCTCGGGCCAGAATAACCTGGCGCCCTTCTACGCCACCGACGGCGTCACCACTCGCGCCACGCCCGACACGCGCTGGGCCAGCGCCGAGCTGAACGGCGAGTGGCTGCGGGTGGATTTGGGCCAGCAATATGACCTGACCCGCGTGGTGCTGCACTGGGAAAATGCCTACGGCAAAGCCTACCGCATCGAAACCGCCGACGACACGCTGCAAGCCCGCCGCGTACTCTACACCGAAGCCGCCGGCAACGGCAACACCGACGACCTGCCGCTGCCGGCCGGCGCCAGTGGCCGCTACGTCTGGCTGCAGGGCGTGGAGCGCGGCTCGCCCTACGGCTACTCGCTCTACGAAATCCAGGTGTTCGGCCTCACCCATGAGGACCCGGCGCTCAAAGCCATCGTCGTGACGCCGAACTTCGGCAAGGCGACAGTTGGCCAGCGCGTCGCCTTCAAGGCCGCCAGCCTCGACCAGTTCGGCAATCCCTACCCCACCGCCCCGACCTGGACGGCCAGCGGCGGCACGATTAGCAGCGCGGGCGTTTTCAGCGCCAGCGCGACGGGCACCTACACCATCACGGCCACGGCCGGCGGCGTGAGCGGCTCGGCCAGCCTCACGGTGGGCGCCGCCCCGGCCGCGCCGGTGCTGACGAGCATCACGGTTTCGCCCGGCTCGGCCACAGTGGCGGCGGGCGCCAGCCAGCAGTTCACGGCCCAGGGCCAGGACCAGTTCGGCAAGGCTTTCGCGGCCACGCCCACCTGGACGGTGAGCGGCGGCGGCAGCATCAGCAGCGGCGGCTTGTTCACGGCGGGCGCCGCGGGCGGCTCGTTCACGGTGACGGCCAGCAGCGGCGGCGTCAGCGGCACGGCTTCCATCACGGTAACGGCCCCGGCGCCGCCGACTACGGCTGGTCCGAACCTGGCCCTGAAAAAGCCGGTGCGCGTCTCGTCGCTGGAGAATGGCCAGCAGTTTCCCGGCCTGGCCGCCGTCGATGGCGACGGGGGTACGCGCTGGGCCAGCGCCCGCGCCGACGCCCAGTGGCTGCGCGTGGATTTGGGTGCTACTTATAATGTGGACCGCGTGAAGCTGAGCTGGGAAACGGCGCTGGGCAAGGACTACGACGTGGAGATTTCGACTGACACCGTGAGCTGGAAGCCGCTCAAGCAGGTGACCGGTAACGCAGCCCTGACCAACGACTGGACCGGCCTGACGGGCACCGGCCGCTACCTGCGCCTGAACCTCAAGGCCCGCGGCACCGGCTGGGGCTACTCGCTCTACGAGGTCGAAGCCTACGGAACGGCCGCCGCTGCCAGCAGGGGGTCGCTGGCCGCGCCAGCCGCCGCCGGCCCGGCCGGGAACGTCCTGCGCCTGTTCCCGAACCCGGCCACCCGCACGGCTACGCTCACCGGCGTGGCCGCCTACCCCGCCGCGGTGGGCGTGTACGATGGGCAAGGCCGGCTGGTGAAACAGGCCCGCCTCACGCAGCCCGGCGAGGCGCTCGACGTGTCGGCGCTGGCCGCCGGCCTCTACGTCATCCGGGTGACGAGCCCGGCCGCCGTGCAAACGCAGCGGCTCGTCAAGGAATAAGTTTTTGGGGACGGCACTTAAGCCGGGCGGGTTCAGCAAAACCCGTCCGGCTTACTGCTTTTTACCCCCTGCTGGCCGCCGGATTTGGCCATAAAGACGTCTCGCTGGCCAGCGGGGTGCCCGCGCCGGCTTGGTCTGGTAAAAATTTAATTTCTTATATTCAAATTAATTGCAGCTCATTTTTTCACCCTAAACCCTCCAAACACCATGCACAACCACTTCCCTTTCGCAACGCCGCGTTGCCGGCCCCAGGTGGCGGCCCGGCCGCTTCTGCTTTTGCTGCTGCTGGTAATGATGGGGCTGACCGGGCCGGCGGCCCGCGCTCAGCAGACGCCCGCTACGTTCGCCGACCCGAACTTCAAGTCGGCGCTGGTCGCGACGGGCATTCGCAGCCCTACTACCATGGCCTTCGCGCCGGCCTCGGACGGGCGCATTTTCGTGTGCCAGGAAGACGGCAACCTGCGCGTGGTGAAAAACGGGGTGCTGCTGGCCGCGCCCTTTCTCTCGCTGGCTGTGAACACCGACGGCGAGCGGGGCCTGCTGGGCATCGCCATTGACCCTAATTTTTCGACCAACCGCTACCTCTACCTGTACTACACACTGCCCGATGCGTCGCGCAACCGCGTCAGCCGCTTCACGGCCAGCGCGGCCAACGGCGACGTGGTGGAGCCCGGCAGCGAAAAAGTGCTGCTGGACCTGGACCCCATCATCGATGTAAACCACAACGGCGGGGCCCTGAATTTTGGCAAGGACGGCAAGCTCTACATTGCCGTGGGCGACAACACCCGCCGCCTGCTGGCCCAGGACCTGGATTCGTACATGGGCAAAATCTTGCGCATCAACTCCGACGGCTCGGTGCCCGCCGACAACCCCTTCGCCGGCCTCCAGAACTCGGCCCAGAAGCAGCGGGTCTGGACCTACGGTGAGCGCAACCCTTATACCTTTTCGGTGGAGCCGGGCACGGGTCGCATCTTCGTCAACAATGTGGGCGACGTGCGCTGGGAAGAAATCAACGACGCCTCCGTGGGCGGGCGCAACCACGGCTGGCCCACCCAGCCCGATGGCGAAGGCTACACCGCCGGCCCCGGCCAGACGCCGCCCATCTACGCCTATCCCCACCAGAGCGGCTTCCCCGACGGCACGGGCTGCGCCATCACGGGCGGCACCTTTTTCAGTCCCGCGGCCACCAGCTACCCCGCCCAGTACCGGGGCAAGTACTTCTTCATGGACTTCTGCGGCAAGTGGATAAACTACTTCGACCCCAACAGCGCCACGCCGCGCACCTCGCGGATGCCCTTCGCTCAGAACATCGGCAACGGCGACGTGCTCGGCCTCGAAACCGGCCCCGACGGCAACCTCTACTACCTGGCCCGCAACGGCGCCGCCCTGTTCAAAATCGTGTACACGGCCGCCAGCAGCGCCCCGGTCATCACCACCCAGCCCCAGAGCGTATCGGTAACGCCGGGCACGGCCGCGACCTTCACCGTGGAGGCGGCCGGCAGCACGCCGCTGAGCTACCAGTGGCAGAAAGACGGCGTTGCTATCGCCGGGGCCACGGCCAGCACCTACCGCATTGCCAGCCCCGCGGCGGCCGACGCCGGCCAGTACCGCGCCGTGGTGAGCAATTCGGTGGGCTCGGCCACCAGCAGCGCCGCCACGCTCACCGTCACGGCGCCCAACGCGGCGCCCACGGCCCGCATCCTGACGCCGGCCGGCGGCACGACCTACGTGGCGGGCGGCACCATCTCGTTTTCGGGCGAGGGCAGCGACCCCGAGGACGGCCCGCTGCCGGCCAGCGCCCTGTCCTGGACCGTCCAGTTTCACCACGACAGCCACGACCACCCCGGCCCGAGCATCCCGGCGGGCGTGGCCAGCGGCTCGTTCACCACCTCCCAGACCAACGAGGAGTCGCCCAACGTGTTCTACCGCGTCCTGCTGACCGTAACCGACCAGGGCGGGCGCACGGCCACGAGCTACGTGGATATTCAGCCCCAGAAGTCCACCATTGCGCTGGTCGGCAGCCCCGCCGGCCTGCCGCTCATCTACAACGACATCACGCGCTCCACGCCGTTTTCGGTCGTGAGCGTGGAGGGCTACCAGAACAAGCTCGGGGCCGCCTCGCCGCAGACGCTGAACGGCGTGACGTATGAGTTCGTGTCGTGGTCGGACGGCGGCGCCCAAAACCACACCATCAACACGCCCACCAGCGACGTGACCTACACGGCCACGTTCCGGGCCGTGGCGGCGCCGCCCGCCGGCGGCCAGGCCGTCACCTCGCTCACGCTCTTCAACGCCGACACCGACCTGCCCCTGGCCGGCTACGACCCGCTGCCCAGCGGCGCCACGCTCAATCTGGCCACGCTGCCCACCCGCAACCTGAACATCCGGGCCAACACCAACCCCGCCACCGTGGGCAGCGTGCGCTTTGCTTATGACAGCAACGCCAACTACAAGACGGAAGGCATCGCGCCCTACGCCATTGCCGGCGACAACGGCACCATCAACGGCCGGCCCAACTACAACCCCTGGACGCCCGCCGTGGGGAGCCACACCCTCACCGCAACGCCCTACACCAGCGGCGGCGGGGGCGGCACGGCCGGCACGCCGCTCACCGTCAGCTTCACCGTGACGGACGGCGGCACACCCCCGCCGACCAGCCCCGGCACCCTGCGCGAGCCCGAAAACCCGGCCACGACCACGGCCGGACTCGACTACGCCTACTACGAAGGCGCCGGCTGGAGCGCGCTGCCGGCCTTCGGAGCCCTGACGCCGGTGGCCTCCGGCACCGTCGCCGGCTTCGACGTGGCGCCCCGCCGGCGCAACGACGACTTTGCCTTCCGCTACACCGGCTACGTGAGCATACCGGCCGACGGCCTCTACACCTTCTCCACCGGTTCCGATGACGGCTCCCAGCTCTTCATCGGCTCGGCCCTGGTCGTGGACAACGACGGCTTGCACGGCCCGCAGGAGAAAAGCGGCCAAATCGGGCTCAAGGCCGGGCTGCACGCCATCACGGTCACGTTTTTCGAGCGCGACGGCGGCGAGCTGCTGGAAGTAAGCTATGCCGGGCCGAACCTGGGCAAAACGGCTATTCCGGCCAGTGCGCTGCGGCGCGCCGGCACGGGCGCCCCGGTAGCGGCCAGCCCGCTGCGCGAGCCCGAAAACCCGGCTAACATCACCGGCGGCCTCAACTATGCCTACTACCAGGG
>CAXUEM010000117.1:8248-8685 GCA_964249885.1 uncultured Hymenobacter sp.
CTACCAGGGCGTCTGGGGGGCGCTGCCCGATTTTGCCAGCCTGACTTCCGTAACTACCGGCACCGTGGGCACCTTCGACGTGGCCCCGCGTCTGCGCGACGATGAGTTCGCCTTCCGCTACACCGGTTTCGTGCAGGTGCCCGCCGATGGCGTGTACACCTTCTACACCGCTTCCGACGATGGCTCGCAGCTGTTTATCGGCAATCAGCTGGTCGTGAACAACGACGGCCTGCACGGCACGCAGGAGAAGAGCGGGCAAATCGGCCTCAAGGCCGGCCGGCACGCTATTACGGCTACATTCTTCGAGCGCGGCGGCGACCAGGTGCTCAGCGTAAGCTACGCCGGGCCGAACCTGGCCAAGACTATCATTCCGGCCCCGGCCCTGTTCCGCGACGCTGCGGCCAGCGCCCGGTCGTCGGCCCTGGCCGGCACCGCCC
>CAXUEM010000118.1:0-8674 GCA_964249885.1 uncultured Hymenobacter sp.
GTGCCGGACCAGGAAGAACTGAAGGAAAAGACGGTTGCCACTGTGACTGTGGAAGGCAACACCGACCAGCCCGACCTGACTGGCCTTTCGGGCGAAGGCACCAAGGTGGTAGAAGAGGTAGTAGAAAACAAAGTCTACACCTACGTGGAGCAGATGCCGGAATTGCCCGGTGGCGGCGGTAACCAAGCCATCGTAAACGCCATTCAGAAAGCAACCCGCTATCCTCCGCTCGCGCTGCGCAATCAGGTGGAAGGCCGCATTTTCGTCTCCTTCACCGTGAACGCCCAAGGCGACGTGTCGGATGTGAAAGTGGTGAAGGGCCTCGGCTCGGGTCTGGATGAGGAAACCATCCGGGCGGTGAAGACCTTGCCGAAGTTCACTCCTGGCAAGCAGAATGGCCGTTCGGTAAGTGTGTCGTTCACCGTGCCGATTACGTTTAAGATTCAGTAGCCCCCTCGCAAGCTGATTATTAAACCCCGAATGGAGCACAGGGCTCTGTTCGGGGTTTTTGCTTGCAGCGGCAGCCTACCCCATGCTGGCCCGTTTAGCCAACGAACAAAAAACTGACCCGCTACCGTTATAGAGCTGGTAATGCCTATTTCACAACTTTGCGATGCTGAACACCCCAACAACTGAGGAGCGGCTGGGACAGTCGCCGCAGCGACTCGTGCGCTGGTTTACGCTGTTTATGTCGGTGCTTTATATGGCGCTGGGCGTCTGGCTTTGGCTGGGCGCCACCGAGCCGGGCGCAGCCGGGGCACTGCTGCCCCTGAATTCCTCGGCCCGGCATGTACTAGGCGCCGTTTTTTTCGGTTATGGAGTGCTGCGGTTTACCCGGACCTACCGGGTGCACTTTCGCAGTTCCTCTACTACTTCTGACCGTTCCCATGAGTCGCATTAATTTTATCAAGGCCAGCCGGGCTGGCAGCTTAGCGGCGGCAGCGCTGGCAACTGGCCTTCTGACCGCGGGCCTTGGGGCTTGCCAGGCCGATGCGCCCACTGACGACAACAGCACGCCTACCGGCGGCACGGTGGGCGTCAGCGTCGACGAGACCTTTGCCCCTATCCTGCAGGCGCAGGCCGACACCTTTCAGAAGCTGTATCCCAGTGCCAAGCTGCGGCTGAGCTTTCAGCCCGAAGAAAAGGTGATGGTAGACCTGATAAATGATAAGGTGAAGGTAGCGGTAGTGGCCCGGGAGCTGAATGCCGAAGAAATTGCTGACTTTAAAAAGCAGAACATTTCGCCCCGCACGACGCGCATCGGCATCGATGGCTTGGCCATTGTGCTGAACCGCAGCAACCCGGATTCGCTGCTGACCACTGCGCAGCTGCGTGATATTTTCACGGGCAAAACTCAGCAGTGGCGCGAGGTGAGCGGCCAAAAGAAACTCGGCGCTATCAACGTTGTGTTTGATGCCAACCGTAGTAGCACGGCCCGTTTTGTGCGCGACTCGCTCACCCGGGGCGCAGCCCTGACGACGCGGGTTTTCGCGGCCACCTCCAACCCGGCCCTGCTGGATTATGTGGCCACGCATCCGGCCGCCATTGGCATTGTGGGAGTGAATTGGATATCGGACCAGGACGACCCTACGGCCATGAAGTTTCTGAGCCGGGTGCGCGTGGCCAGCATCACGGCGCGTCCTAATCCGCAACCCGACGACTTCATTCAGCCGTATCAGGCTTATCTGGCCGAAAAGACGCCGGCGCAGCTGGCCGAGCATTCGGAATTGCAGAATTACCCCTTGCGTCGCAACCTGTACGTAATAAGCCGCGAGGCCCGTACGGGCTTAGGCACGGGCTTTGCATCCTTTATAGCCGGCAAAAACGGACAATTGATTTTTCAGAAGTCCGGCCTGCTGCCCGCTCAGATGCAGGCGCGTATCATCACCACGCCGAAGCTTCACTAGTCTGACAGCAGTTACCTTTTATTTCGCCTTCTCACCAACCCATTCCTTATGAGTTTCAAGCCCTGGAAACAGCCGTTGCTCGTTGCCCTCACGCTGGCGGCGGGCACTTCGGCGGCCATCGCCCAAAACATTCCCGCCGCGCAGAAAGCCATTGAGCTAGAGCGTTACAACCAAGCTCGGGCTCTGCTGCGCAACGATTCCTCGCCCGAGGGATACTACGAATTAGGCCGTCTCTATGAGTTGCGCGACATGCCCGACTCAGCTTCCTTCTACTTCAACCGGGCCGCCGGTTCCTCGCCCCTGGGGCAGGTAGCGGCCGGCCGGGCCCTGCTGGCCAAAGGCCAGACCGCTGCTGCCGAAGCGCAGTTTGACGCGGCCGTGAAAGCAACCAAGAGCAAGGATGCCCGCATCCTGACGCTGATTGCCCAAGCGTATGCGGAGTCGGACGTGAAGAACATCACCAAGGCAATCACCTACGCCGATGCTGCGCAGACCGTGCTGAAAAAGGATGAGCCTGCCCTGCTGGTTGCGCGTGGCGACATTTACCTGCACTCGGAGACGGGTGGCGGCCAGGCCATGAGCAGCTACGACCGGGCAACGACCGCCAATTCTGCTTATGCGCGGGCGTTTTACCGCAAAGGGGTACTGAGTGTGCGCGCCCGCAACTTCAACGCGGCCCGTGAAAACCTGGAAAAAGCTATTCAGATTCAGCCCGACTACGCCCCGGCTTACCGAGAACTGGCCGACATGTACTACTACGCCGGCAAGTACGATTTGGCCCTGACCAACATCAAGAAGTTCAGCGAGCTGGCAGAACCTTCGACCCGCACCGATGCCCAGGTTGCTTCGTTCCTGTACTTGTCTAAAAAGTACCCCGAGGCATTAACGGCCATCAACAAGGTGCTGGAGAAAGAGCCCAGCAACCTGACGATGAACCGTCTGAAGGCTTACACGCTGTACGAAACTGGTGACTATGCCGCCGCTAATACGGCGATGGATGCTTACATGAAATTGGTGCCGGCCGACAAAGTACTGCCGGAAGACCAAGTGTATAAGGCTAAAATCGCCATGAACGCGGGTAATGCCGACGAGGGTATCGCAATGATTGAAAAAGCGGTGAATTCGGCTACCGACCCGGCTAAAGCCTGCGAGCTGCGCAACGACCTCGCCTCGGCCTACCTGAAAAAGAAGGATTACAAGAAAGCCATTGCCACCATCAAGAGCAAATTTGCCAATCCGGCCTGCAACGCTGACCTGACCGACCAGTTCCGCTTGGCTTCCGCTTTCAGCAGCGCCAAGCAGACCACGGCCGCCGACAGTGTGTTCAACATCATCCTGACTGCCCGGCCTACTTACGGCCCCGGCTACCTGGCCCGCGCCCGCAACATCTCGACGCTGGACCCGGACGCCAAGAAGGGATTAGCCAAGCCGCACTTCGAGAAGTACATTGAGCTTTCGAAAGCGGAAGGTGCTGACCCCGCTAAGTTTAAGGAAGGCCTGGTGGAGTCCTACGGCTACCTGGGCGTGTATAACTTCCAGAAGGGCGACAAGACGACTGCCCTGTCGAACTTCGAGCAGGTACTCGCTCTTGACCCCAGCAACAAGGGCGCGGCCAATAACATCAGCATTCTGAAGGCCAAGCCCCGGCCCGCTGCGGCAGCCAGCAAGGCCCCGGCCAAGAAGAAATAACGCCAGATTTATCGGCAAAACAAAGGCCCCGTTGCGTGATGCAACGGGGCTTTTTCGTCCCTGACCGGCTCATGTTTTCTTGTCACCTCAATTGCCAATGGCGGCCGACCAAGCTTCCCACCTAGCTAGCGCGGCGGCGAAATCGGCCGGCAGTTCAGCTTCAAAGTGTAGCTCTTCACCCGTTGTTGGGTGCACGAAGCCCAGCGAACGGGCGTGCAGCGCCTGCCGCGGAATAAGCTGAAACACATTCTCAACGAACGCGCGGTAAGCTGCCGTGGCCTGCCCGACGCGAATCTTGTCGCCGCCGTAGGTGGCATCAGAAAACAGCGGGTGCCCCACGAACTGCATATGAGCCCGAATCTGATGGGTACGGCCGGTTTCAAGGCGGCATTCCAGCAGGGCCACCGGGCCGAAACTGCGCAGCACTTCGTAGTGCGTCACGGCGGATTTGCCCTGGGAGCCGTCGGGATACACGGCCTGCACTTTGCGGTCGCGCAGGCTGCGCCCAATGTGGCCTTTGATGGTGCCAGCAGGGTCTTTGGGCGTGCCCCACACCAGGGCCAGATAGCGCCGCCGCACGGTGTGGTAAAAGAACTGCTGCGACAGATGCGTCATAGCCAGCTCGGTTTTGCCAATCACCAGCAAGCCCGACGTGTCTTTATCAATGCGGTGCACCAAGCCCGGCCGAATCTCGCCGTTGCGGCCCGTAGGCAGGTTTTGCAGGTGGTGCGCGAGGCCATTAACCAGCGTGCCTTCCCAGTTGCCGTAGGCCGGGTGCACCACTAGGCCCGCGGGCTTATTCACAATCAATAGCTGCTCGTCCTCGTAGCGAATATCCAGCGCCATGGGCTGCGGAATAACCTTGTCTTCGCGCGGCGGCTCGGGCAGTGTGATGGTAATCAGGTCGCCGGGCTTGATGCGGTAATTCGGCTTGACCGCCGCCCCATTCACCTGCACCGAGCCGGCGTGCGTGGCAGCCTGAATCTTGGTGCGCGATGCATTAGCCAGCCGGTTAAGTAGAAATTTATCCAGCCGCAGCAACTCCTGCCCGCGGTCGACTACAATACGGTGGTGCTCATACAGCTCGTCGCTGCCCTCTAAGTCAGATTCGTGGTCAAGTGGCTCGTCGGTGGCGGAGTAAGCTGTCATGTGCAGAAAATGGCAAAGCACGAAAAAAGCCGGAACCTGGGTCCCGGCTTTTCAAATTAGGGCAGCGGGCAGTAACAGCCCTATTTCTTCGTCTTGGTTTTGGTCTTGCTGCCGCCAGCAGGGGCAGTGGTGGCAGGCGTAGCCGGCCGCGGCGCGGCCGTGGACGCTGCCGGCGCGGCATTGCGCGCCGAAGGCGTAATACCCATCTTCTTCAGAATCAAATCCGAGATGTCGCCGTCTTTGGGGCCGTGCAGCAGCAGCGGGCTGTCGCCGTCCGAGTTTAGCACGTAGGTGTAGCCGTTTTCGTCGGCTACGGCGTCGATGTTTTTTTGCAGTTTCTCCAGCGCCGGCTTCAGCAGGGTCTGCTGCTTTTGCTGCAGCGACTGCTCGGCATTGCCGCGGAACTCCTGAATGGAGCGCTGCTGGGCACTCAGGTCTTTCTCACGGTCGGCTTTCACCACGTCGGTCATCGTCGCACCGGCCTTCTGGTATTCAGCCACATCCGACTCAAACTTCGTGGTTTTGCTTTTCAGCTGCGCTTCCAGCTGCTTGCTGTAGGTGCTCAGCTCCGACTCAATTTGCTTGCTCTCGGGCATCTGGCTCAGTACATACTGCACGCTGGTGTACGCTATTTTCAGCGGAGCCTGGGCTTGCGCCGCCGGAGTAGCCAGCGTTCCGGCGGTGAGGAGGGCAGCCGCCAGCGCGAGGCGAAGGGTCTTGACAGAATTCATTGCGGGAAACAAAATCGATATAGGAAAAAGTGTGAAGGCAAAGTTAGTTACTACGCCCCTTAGGTGCCTTGCGGCCGGTAGGCTTCGCTGGCTGGGCCGCCGGCTTGGTTTCGGAGCTCGTATCAGGCTGCCCGGAATCGGATTCGAAGGTACCGTCGGCGGGCGTTTTGGGCGGCGTTACGGTTTTTACTGCGCCTTTCGGGCCGGGCTGGTTACGGTCTTCGGCGCCCAGTCCTAGCTCTTCCAGCACGAACTCTGTGTAGTCGTGCGCGGGGTTGGTATAAAGCATGGTCAGGTCGCCGGCTTTGTCAAAGATGATGCCGAGCTGCTTCTTTTTGGCCACCTTCTCCATGGCTTCAAATACTTGGTCCTGAACGGGTTTGTTCAGTTCCTGCCGCTTCTTGAACAACTGGCCCTCGAAGCCGAACAGCTTGTTCTGGTAGGCCTTCACTTCCTGCTCTTTCAGCTGAATCTCGTCCTGCCGCTTTTTCTTCATGGCCTCGGTCAGCACTACTTCCTCGGCTTGGTAAGTGCGGTGCAGCTTGTCGACGTCTTTCTTTTGGGCTTCGATTTCCTTCTGCCAGGTTTGCGACAGGACTTCCAGCTCCTGCTGCGCCTGGGCATAGGCGGGCATCTTGCTCATGATGAACTCCGAGTCCACGTAGCCGAATTTCTGGGCCTGAGCGCCGGGCACGCCCACCAGCAGGGCCACCAGCAGTCCCAAGCCGGCAATCAGTTTCTTCATAGACTGGTTAAGCAAAAAAGGCCGGCTGACAGTTCCGGGTTAGCGGATTTGCTGGCCGATGATGAAGTGAAACTTGTTAAAGTCCTGCCGGTCGGTGGCGTTGCGCGGAGCCACGTTGTCGAAGGCATGGCCAAAGTCGAAGCCCAGCAGGCCGAAAGCCGACATAAACACGCGGGCACCCACCCCGGCGGAGCGGTAGAGCCGATAAGGGTTGTACTTGCTGTAGGTATCAAAGGCATTACCAGCTTCAGCAAACCCGAGCACATAAACCGTAGCGGCCGGGTTGAGGCTAACCGGATAACGCAGCTCCATCACGTATTTATTGTAGGCTAGGCCGCCAGCCTGCCCTTCCTGCGCCGTTGGGATAGCAAAGTTCTCGCCGGGGTCGCCGTAGCCGCGCAGGCCCACGAAGTCGGTGCCCACCACAAAATTGTTGCCGCCACCGTAGCCTAAGCCCGCGCCGCCGAGCTTAAACCGCTCGAAAGGACCTACCTCGCGCTTGGAATTGTAGCTGCCCAGGAAGCCAAAGTGCGCCCGCGTGTTCAGAACGAGCTTGCCGATGACGGGCGTGAACCACGAGGCGTCGAACATCCACTTATGAAACTCGATAAATTTCAGCGCATCCACATTGGGGTTGAAGCGCGAGTAAGGCGGCGTCAGGCTCAGACTCAAACTCACCGACGAGCCGCGCCGGGTGAAAGTCGGCGCATCGATGCTGTTGCGGGCCAGGGTGGTATTAAGCGTGATGTTGTTGAAGAAGCCGTTGCCGGCGCCGGGCAGCAGCTGGTAGTTCTTGGTTTCGTACTGGCTGAATGACAGCGAATTGCTGAGCGTGAAGTAGTCATCTGGCACGCGCAGCTGCCGTCCCAGCCCTATTGTGGCGCTGTTCACTTTGATAAAGTTTTGCAGGCTGCGCGCATCACCGAGCTGAGCCCCGCCGAAACGCGACACGCTCCGGTTGAGGCTGAACGAGAAAGAGTTGGGCCGGCGGCCACCCAGCCAGGGCTCCGTGAAGGAAAGCGAATAGGACTGGTACTGCAGGCCGTTAGCCTGGATGTTGAGCGCCACCCGCTGACCGTCGCCGCCGGGCACGGGCGTCCAGTTCTTAAGGCTGCCGGCTTTGCGCAATGAGAAGTTGTTGAATACTAAGCCGACCGTGCCGATAAAACCAGCATAGCCACCCCAGCCGCCCGAAAGCGTAATCTGGTCCGAGGGCTTTTCTTCAACCGTGTAATTGATGTCCACCGTACCGTCAGCGGGGTTCGGGATGGGGTTGATGCCAATTTTCTCGGGGTCGAAGTAGCCCAGCGTGGCAATCTCGCGCTGCGAGCGAATCAGCAGTTCCCGGTTGAATTTGTCACCGGGCAAAGTGCGCAAGGCCCGGCGCACCACGTGGTCAGAGGTTTTGGTATTGCCCGCAATGTTGATGTCCTTGATGTGGGCCTGCACGCCCTCGCGCAGCCGTACTTCAATATCAATGGAGTCGCCCTCTATCTTGGTTTCAATGGGCTCAATTTCGAAAAACAGGTAGCCATCGTTCTGGTAGAGCGAGGTTACATCCTGACCAGTCGGATTGTAGTTGATGCGTTTATCCAGCACTTCCTTGCTATACGGGGTGCCGGGCTTGATGCCCAGCACGTTGCTAAGCGTGCGGCTGTCGTAAAGGTAATTGCCGCTCCAGGTGATGTGGCGGAAGTAATATTTCGGTCCCTCATCCACCTTGATGCGCACGGTCAGGCCTTTGGCGTCGCGCACGACGGTGTCCGACACCACGGTTGCGTCGCGGTAGCCCTCGCCGTTATAGAACTCGATGAGCTTGAGCTTATCCTCATCGAACTCGGCTTGCTGAAACTTGCCGGGCGTCAGGATTTCCAGGCGGTGCGCTCCTTGGTTTTCTTGAGTTGGCGCTTGAGCTTCCTGTCCTTGAATGCCGTGTTGCCCTCAAAATCAATAGTATGAATGCGGACCTTTGAACCCCGGTCAACGTCGATTACCAGCGCCACACTGTTGGAAAGCGCAGAGTCAGCGCGCTGGGTGATGCTGACTTTAGTATCTAGAAACCCCTTGTTAACGAAGAATTTACGCACCTGAGTGCGGGTATTATTCAGCAGGGCGTCGGTTACCACCTTGCCGCGAATAAGGGTTATTTTCTTGCCTACTTCCTCAGCCTGCCCCTTGCGGATGCCCTCGAACGTGAACTTGGATAGCCGGGGCCGCTCCTTGAGATTGAAATCCAGGAAAATTTTGTCGCCCTCGATGCGGGCAATGCCCACGCTTACATCGCCGAGGATGCCCTGGGTCCAGAGCTTGCGAATGGCTTTGCCAATTTCCTCGCCCGGAATCGTAATCGGGTCACCTACTTGCAGGCCGCTCAGCCCAATCAGCGTATTGGGGTCCAGATAGCGGGCGCCGCTTACCGTGATGCCGCCCAGCACGTAGCGCTTGGGCTCATC
>CAXUEM010000119.1:0-8554 GCA_964249885.1 uncultured Hymenobacter sp.
GCCCAGCCGGCCCAGGTGGAAATACACGACGCGCTGGGCCGGCGCGTGGCCCGCTTCGAGCGGCCCGCCCGCGCCGGCCACAACGCGCTGCGCCTGGCGCTCCCGCAGCTCACCAATGGGGTGTACTCGGTGCGGGTGCAGCAGGGCAGCGGCTACAGCGTCCAGCGGCTGGTAGTGGCGAAGTGAGCCGCCGCGCCGCTTAGACCGGCACTTGTAAAAATGGTAGCCACAAGCCGCCGGTTATCGAGATTATTATAACCGAGATAAGCGGGCACTCCAAACTGGGGTGCCCGCTTATTTGTGCTTACCTATATTGCCGGAGGCTGTGGCTGATGCGCCACTAACGCCCGGCCAGCGGTCGGAGGTACGTTGCCGCTGACGCACCTGGGCCGCTTGGCTTGACCGCTGCCAATAGGGGATGGCTCGGCCCGTGTACGGACGCTCCTTTTTGCGCGGCTGGCAAGCGCGCGATGACGGCGAGGCCAGCGGGCTGCGCGAGACTATAGACACTCGTTTCGACGCCTCGCTGCAAAGCAGCCGCTGTGCTTACTCATACCCGTGCAGGGTGACAACCAGCAGGAGATGCACAACGAGTTTTTCAGGGTCATAGCGAGGCAATCTAGTGATTTAACCGTACGGACGACGGTCTATCACAATCTTTATAAAAAGCCCAGCTGCAAATCTTAGCAGGTCGCAGCCGGGCTGGAATCACTGTTCTAGCTGAAAGCGGTTTTGAGCTAACAAAACGTTATGCCGAGCGCAGCGCAACATTACCTTCTTTTCTGCCCTACCTCCTGCTGGCGTCCCCTTGCCTAAGCCCGCAGCACTTCCACCGTGCCATCCTCGCTTAGCCGCACCAGCCGCGAGGGCGCCGTGCGCGTCTCGTCGGTTTGCCGCCAGCCTACCACGTGGTCTACTTTGCGCACCAGCAGGGGGTCAACCTCCGAGTAGATGCCCGGCGTGGGCTGCCCCGTGAAATTAGCCGAAGTAGACACCACGCCGTGGCCCAGGCGGCGCAGCAGCTTGAGGCAAAACTCGTCCTGCGGAATGCGCAAACCCACTGTGCCATCGGGCCCCAGCAGGGCCGGCGCCACGGCCCGGCTGGCGGGCAGAATGAACGTAGTGGGGCGCTCGTGGGCGCGGTCCAACTCGTCGGAAAGCACCAGCGGCACGGCCTCGGCGTAGCGGCTGAGCATGGCTAAATCGGCCACCAGCACGATGCTGGGCTGCCCGGCCGGCCGGCCCTTGAGCGCGTAAAGCCGCTCCACGGCGCGGGGTACTTCGGCGTCGCAGCCCAGGCCCCACACGGTATCAGTCGGGTACAGAATAATTTGCTGGAGCAGCAGGGCCTCTAAAGCCGCTTCGACTTCTTCGCGGAATTGTTTCATAAATCACAGATGGTGCAGATGGATAAGGATAAACGCAGATGACGTTCGATTAGCAGATAGTCTTCGATGATGAAAGGCAGGGCTGTGGCGTCTACCACCGAATTCATTTTTACGTCAGGCGGTCATCTGTTTCATCCTTCCTTATCTGCACCATCTGCGATTGGCAGAGCTCAACTAACACGCCGGCCGCGCTTTTGGGGTGTACGAAGCACACCAGCTTGTTGTCGGCGCCCGGTTTGGGCTCTTCATTTAATAAGGTGAAGCCAGCCGCCCGCAGCCGCGCCATCTCGGCCCGGATGTCGTCCACCTCAAACGCGACGTGGTGGATGCCCTCGGGCTTTTTGGCCAGAAACTTCGTGATGGCGCTGTCGGGCGAGGTGCCGGCCAGCAGCTCAATCTTGGCGCCGCCGACCTGAAAAAAAACCGTGTCCACGGCCTCGGAGGCCACGTGCTCGGTTTTGTAGGGCGCGGTGCCCAGCAGGGTGGTGTACAGGTCGGTGGCGGCGGCCAGGTCGTGCACTGCCAGGCCCAGGTGTTCGAGGTTAGTGAACATGAACAAAGGAAAGCAAGAAGAAGACGCGGGAATTGGATAAGGGTTTTCTCCTATCTTGTACTCGCCAGCCGGGTATGGCCGCCAAGCGCGTCTTCTTATTTAGATTGTGTCTATTTTTGCGGGGCCAAAGTAAACCGATTCCCGTTCGCGGCTGTTCTACCGGCATCTAATTTCAAGCGGCTTCTGCCCTTTCGCCATGCTCAAACTGCCGATTTATCTCGACAACAACGCCACCACCCCGCTCGACCCGCGGGTGCTGGATGCTATGCTGCCTTACTTTACCGAACACTTCGGCAACGCCGCCTCGCGCAACCATCCGTTCGGCTGGCAGGCCGAGGAAGGCGTGGACTACGCCCGCGAGCAAATCGCCCAACTCATCGGCTGCGACGCCAAGGAAATCATCTTCACCTCCGGCGCCACCGAGTCCGACAACCTCGGCATCAAGGGCGTGTTTGAGATGTACAGCCAGAAAGGCAACCACATCATCACCGCCACCACCGAGCACAAGGCCGTGCTCGATACCTGCAAGCACATCGAGAAGCTCGGCGGCCGCGTGACCTACCTGCCCGTTGATGGCGAGGGCCTCATCAGCCTCCAGGACCTCGAAGCCGCTATGACGCCCGAGACCATTCTCGTCTGCATCATGTACGGCAACAACGAAACCGGCACGGTGCAGGACATCCGCGCCATCTCCAAGATTGCCCACTCGCACGGCGCGCTGTTCATGACCGATGGCACCCAGGCTGTGGGTAAGATTCCGGTGAACGTGCAAACCGACGGCATCGACATCATGGCCTTTACGGCCCACAAAATGTACGGCCCCAAGGGCGTGGGTGCGCTGTACGTGCGCCGCAAAAACCCGCGGGTGAAAGTAACCGCCCAGATGGACGGCGGCGGTCATGAGCGCGGCATGCGCTCGGGCACGCTCAACGTGCCCGGCATTGTGGGCCTGGGCAAGGCCTGCGAGCTGGCCCGCCTCGAAATGCAGCAGGACGCCGAGCGCCTGAGCAAAATGCGCGACCGCCTCGAAGCCAGCCTGCTGGAGCTGGAAGAAAGCTACGTGAACGGCTCCCGCACCCAGCGCCTGCCACACGTGACCAACATCAGCTTCAAGTATGTGGAAGGTGAGGGCCTGATGATGGGCGTAAAAGACTTGGCCGTATCCTCGGGCTCGGCCTGCACCTCGGCTTCGCTGGAGCCCAGCTACGTGCTTAAGGCCCTGGGTTTGAGCGACGACTTGGCCCACAGTTCCCTGCGCTTCGGCCTGAGCCGCTTTACCACCGACGAGCAGATTGACTACGCCATCGGCCACGTCAAGGAAGCCGTGACCAAGCTCCGTGAAATGTCGCCGCTCTGGGAGATGTTCAAGGAGGGAGTCGACCTAAGCAAAATCGAGTGGGCCGAACACTAGAAGGTTAATTAAAAATTGAGAATTAAAAATTAAAAATGACGCCTTAAATCGTCGCTTAATTTCAAGCTCAATTTTTAATTCATAATTTTTAATTTTTAATTCAAAGAAAGCCATGGCTTACTCCGATAAAGTAATCGACCACTACAGCAACCCCCGCAACGTGGGTACGCTGGATAAAAGCAAAAAAAACGTGGGCACCGGCCTCGTCGGCGCGCCCGAGTGCGGCGACGTGATGCGCCTGCAAATTGAGGTGGACGAAGCCACGAATACCATCACCGACGCCAAGTTCAAGACCTTCGGCTGCGGCTCGGCCATCGCCTCGTCGAGCCTGGCTACCGAGTGGCTGAAGGGCAAAACCGTGGACGAGGCCCTGGCCATCGACAATATGGAGATTGTGGAGGAACTGGCCTTGCCGCCGGTGAAAATCCACTGCTCGGTGCTGGCCGAAGATGCCATTAAGTCGGCCATCTCGGACTACCGCGTGAAAAACGGCCTGCCCGCGCTGGAGCTGAGCCACCACTAAGTTTGAATTAAAAATGGATAATTAAAAACTAAAAGTCAGGTCTTCCTGCTCTTTAACTTTTAGTTTTTAATTATCCATTTTTAATTTTAATTCCCCTCATGGAAGACCAGCACGTCGAGGCGGCCCGCATTCAGCAGCAGGTGGAACAGCATCTGGGGCTAAATCAGAGCCAGCTGCTGTTTGAGTACCGGCAACTGGATGGGCAGACCCGACTGGATTTGATTACGGTCAATCCGCGGCACGCGCAGAGCTTCCTGTTTCGCTACGAGCTGGGCTACGACCGCCTCGACTGCCTGCGCAAGATGCTGGCCTACGTGCAGCGCTTCCGCGACAGCGAAAGCGCCTACACCGTGCAGTGGCGCGCCCGGGGCGACCGGGAGTTGCAAACCTCGTATTTCCGGGCGCACAACGTGTACGAGGCGCTGGACAAGCTTTACTTCGGGCGCGATTTGAATACTATTACGGTGTTTTCGGTCGTGCTGAATCCGTCTTCCTAGATTTCAGGTTTTCGGGAGCTAGGAAGCCTGGTTTTTTGTTCTGGTTTCGTTCTTCAGCGAACGAAGCCGCAAAAGCAATTAACGCTCTTAAGACCCGAAGCTCTCAGACTTTACTACCATGATTACCGTCTCAGATAAAGCCAAAGAAAAAGTCGAGCACCTGATGCGCGACGCCGAGTTGGACAGCACTTACCGCCTGCGGGCCTCGGTGGCGGGCGGCGGCTGCTCGGGCCTGAGCTACAAGCTGGACTTCGACAACGAGGTACGGCCCATGGACCAGGAGTTCGAGGACAAAGGCGTGCGCGTGGTCGTGGACATGAAGTCGTTCCTGTACCTGGCCGGCACCGAGTTGGACTTCTCAGACGGCCTCAACGGCAAGGGCTTTCAGTTCAACAACCCCAACGCCTCGCGCTCCTGCGGCTGCGGCGAGAGCTTCTCGGTTTAATACCCCCTGCTGGCGCTCCATTAAGCCGCCATCGGCCAATTCCTTTAAAGCAAAAAGCCCCGACCTGCTTGGTCGGGGCTTTTTGCTTATCACGCGTCGCGCGTCCGGCCAGCTACTCCTTAACGAGCCGGTGGCCTACGCGGCCGGCTGCGGTTTGCAGCTCCAGCAGGTAGGTGCCGACGGCGAGGTCGGCCACCTCTACCCGAACCGCCCCAGCCGGCGCTTGCCCCGCCTGCACGACCTGTCCCAGTTGGTTGAGTACTCGGTAGGGCAGCGCGGCCCCGGTTAGGTTTTGGAAGCTTACAGTTGTCCGGGCCGGATTGGGAAACAGCGAGAGGGCCAGGGCGCCGGGCGTCACGCTGAGCGTGGGCGAGAAGTGGGCGGTGCCGTCCGCATCAACCTGTCGCAGGCGGTAGTAGAGCCGGCCGGCGGGCGCGTTGCGGTCCAGGCTGGCGTAGCTGCTGCGCCGGGCGCTGCTGCCCTGCGCCGCCACTGTGGCCACGGTGCAGAAGGCAACCCCATCCGGGCTGCGCTGCACCTCGAAGCGGGCGCTGTTTTGTTCGGTAGCCGTGCTCCAGCGCAGCTGCACGCCCCCTGCTGGCTGCCGCTCAGCCGCGAAGCTGATGAGTTCGACGGGCAGAGGATTGATGGCCGGAGCGCCGGCCAGGTTTTCGTTCGTGGCGCCCAGCGCGAAGGCGCTTTCCTCGCCGAACGCCGCGTTAGTCAGGTCGGCCGAGGTGATGGTGCCCGGTCCTGTAGCACTGCGGCCCCGGTTGGTCCAGGGGGCCGTGCCGGCGTTGCGCCCGGCCACTACCAGGCCCGCATCATCAGGCCGGTTCACCCCATCGTCGGCCCCGTAGCTGAGCATGACGGTACCGAGAAAGTTTTCGGCCAGCGGCGAACTGGCCACCAGCCGGAAAAAGCGCTTGAACGACACGCGCTTGAGGACACCGTTGGGGTCGGGGTCAGCGAAGCTTTGGCCGGCGGCGCCTTCCACCTGTTCGGCCCTGAACGTGCTGCCTACCCCCTGCTGGGCAATCGTGAGCGTGAGTGGCCGGTAAGCGCTGCCCTTGCCGATGGGAAAAAGCACCGCGCCGGGCCCGGCCGTCACCCGAGTCAGCGGACCACTAATGAAGCTGCTGGCCGAGCCACCCGCAAGCATTGCGCCCGCCGGCAGCGTGAGCAGACTGGCAGCATCGGTGCTTAGAACCCCATTGGTCAGTTCCAGGCGGCTCAGGCTGAGCGGCCGGGCCAGCGTCACCCCGGCCGGGTTGTTGATTTGCAGGTTGGACTTGGCGCCGAACGTGAGCGTACCGGCACCACTGATGGTCTGGGTCGTAGTCCCGCTGAGTACAACATTTTGAGGTGCGCTCGCAAACGGATTCAGGATAAGCGTAGCACCCGCATCAACTTGAAGGTTGCCTCTGAGGGAAACAGTGTTATCCAAGTACAAGCCAATCGTACCGCTGGTAACCGTCAGGTTGCCCGCCACCGTCAGGGCGCCGTTAGCATCCGTGGTAGCACTAAAGCCGGGCTGAAGCCTGAACTCTAGGTTGCCGCCGTAGGTGCGATTACTTAAAGGTGGCACGGCACCGGATTTTGAAACGCTGTACACGTAGAAGCTGCCGGGCTCCATGCTTAGAACGGAGTTGCCAGCGGCCGCGGTTGAGCCGGCAAAATTGCCGAATGGCTGCTGGCCGCCTGCCTGCGTCAGGCGGGAATTAGTGCGGAATCACCGTATTGCGGTAGCCGGTCAATTCACCGAAAGGATAGCTCGAGGCGTTGGCGGCAGCGGTGAAGGAGCTACCGCTCACAAATTCTATCCGCACGCTGCTCGCGTCGATAGCGCTCAGCAGTTGATGATTACCAGTTCCGCCGTTGGAGGTGCCACCGGCATTCAGCGCGTCAAACACTAAATCGCCCGCAATCCGGGCCGTGGCGTTCGGCCCTAGCTGCACCACAATCCCGCGCTCCGTCACCGTATTGGAAGTGTTGTACAAAGTCAGCCTTGAGCCGGCGGCAATGGCCAAGTCGGCCCCAGCGGTGCCGTTGCTGATATTCAGCGTCCGGTCACTGCTGGTGTTGAAGGTCACATTCGCGTTGTCCTGAATCAGCAGGCTGGCCACGGTTTGCGAGGCGGCAAAGTCCAGCGTAACCGCCGTAGTCGGCGCGATGTCGCCATCAAACACCAGCAGGTCGGTAGCATCCGTCACGTTGCGGGCGGGCGTCCAGCTGGTCGGGTTGCTCCAGCTGGCGCTGCTGCCGTTCCAGACATAGATTGTTGTGCCGGCCGGGTTCGGCCCAAAGACTGTGAACGCAGAAGCCGCCGTAGCCGCCGTGGAACTGCCGTCGGGGCTTACGACGGCCACATTGTAGGTGCCGGCCGTGGCAACTTCAGCTGCCGTGATGGTCGTCGTGAGCTGCGTATCGGTACCGGTAGCGGCCCGGTCCACGCCGTTGAAGCGCACCACGCTGCCAGCCACAAAGCCGGTTCCGTTCACGACCAGCGTAAAGCCCGGGCTGCCGGCCGCGGCCGTGTTCGGGCTGAGGCTGGTAATGGCGGGGGCGGCCGGCCCGGCGGGCGAAACCGTACCGCTCAAGGCAACGGCAGTCCCGTCCGCATCACCGCCGCCGGCAATGGTAATGGTAGCGGGCGCGGCCGGCGTGCCCTGAGCACCAGTTCCGGTGCCAGTCAGGCGCACATAGATGGTAGTGGCGGCGCCCGCATACGCCGTCAGCGTTACGAAAGAGGCAAACCCGGCGCCGGTCGTAGTAGACAGCTCATAGTTAGCCGGCGCCGTAATCACGACATTGCTATTATCGAGCGCGGTGCCGGTCAACGAGAAGGTCTGCTCGGCAGAGACGGCACCGGCCGTTGTGCTGAAGCCGCTGAGCGTGGCCGGGCTGGGGGTGAGGGTGGCGATGGACGCACCGCAGATACTGGTAGCAGAAGACGAGTTGCGCGGCGCGGGTGCTCCTACCGTGAAATCAGCTGCATTATTATTCGTATCGGTGCAGCCGCTGGCTTTGCGGGCAGCAGCTGTCGAGTTTGTCAGCGCCGGGGTTGCCGGGCCCTCTGACAAATTAGCACTTCCGTAACCTACCCTATCAACCAGAACGCCGCTATTCATGAGGTCAACCCGACCATTTGTGGCCGCCATAACGAATGGGCCAGCGGGAGCGGTGCCAGTTGGTGTAAAATCGGGAGTAGGAAGGGCCGCGCCGTCTCCCGTTGCTCCGGCAGCCTCCTGGATTAGATAAAAGCCGCCAGCCGGAATAGAGCCCGTTAGGTTCTGACTATTTCCGCCAGAGGCTCCGCTCGCCGAAAAGTATTGCACACTATAAGTACTCAAGTTTATCGTCGATGCACTGACATTATGTAGTTCAATAAAATCGTTTTTAAATTGAGCACCTGAGTTGCCACCACCGCCATAAATCTGACTAATGACAAGCGTAGTGCTCGTCTGCCCCCACCCCAGCAACGGCAGTAAAGCCAGCAGCAACCCCCATACTCCAACCTGAATTGCGCGCCTTAATCGGCGCCTTTGCATAAAGAAAGTTTTCATAAGCGACACAGAACAGAAGTGAATATTGGCCGTGAGCCAAGCCCAGCAAAGATATCAATCACATACGTTTGTGACTGACAGTCTACCTGTTATCTAATCATCAACAAACCAGCTATTAAATAAAGTACAATCTAAACTTACCATATTCTCGTCCTACCCCCTGCTGGCTGC
>CAXUEM010000120.1:0-1171 GCA_964249885.1 uncultured Hymenobacter sp.
GGGTGGGCGTGGGCAAGCCCGGTTTTTTCTTTTTCGGGGTGGTATCGGACATGAGAATTTAGAACTAGACGATAGAATAACAAGGCCAGAACACCCCGTTTCCGCGAATGGTTTGGGGCCGGGTGCTTAAACAAAGACGCCCGGCGGCGGCAAATATTTTAACCCCGGCGGGCCGCCCGGCATGCCGCCCGACCCGGGTGGCCGTCCGTCTAGCGGGCCAGCGTGGCGGGCTCGGCGTCCGGCTCGATGTAGCTGATGTCGGCGTCGCCCCACAGCTCCTCCAGAGCGTAAAACTGGCGTCGGTCGCGCAGAAACACGTGCACCACCACGTCCACGTAGTCGAGCAGCACCCACTCGCCGTTGGTGCGGCCCTCGCTCTGCCAGGGGTTCTGGCCGGTGGCTTTTTCTACTTCTTCTTCCACCGAGCGGGCCACGGCGTCGAGCTGGGTGTCGGAGCCGGCCGAGCAGATGATGAAATAATCGGCCACCGCGTTTTTAAGTTCTTTCAAATTAAGCACAACGATATCCAGGCCTTTCTTTTCCTGAATACCGCGTACCACTACGTCTGCCAATGTGTCTGAGTCCTGCCGGACCAAGGTGCTTTTCATAGGGGAGGGGTAATTTTGACTTGCTAAACCCCGGCCGCGCCGGGAAGCAAAAAACAAGATTTAATAATTTAAAGATACACCGTTCGCGTCCGGCAAGTGCCCGGCCGGGGCCGCAAGTGGCTAAAATGTCGTGCTGATAACGCCCAACACCCTCTTTGTGGGCCAGCAGCTGATTTGGCTGCCCCAGTGCCCCTCCACTAACTCGGAGGCGCAGGCCTTGGTTGGCCAAAACCGGGCCAGCGCGGGCTGCACTGTCATTACCGACCAGCAAACCGCCGGCCGCGGGCAGCGCGGCAACACCTGGGAGGCCGCCCCCGGCGAAAACCTTACGCTTTCGGTGGTGCTCAAGCCCACTTTTCTGGTCCCGACCGCGCAGTTTCAGCTCAGCCAGGCCGTGGCCCTGGCCGTCCACGACTGGGCCAGCGCCCTGCTGGGTGAGAGCGGCGGCCCGGCCCTGAAAGTAAAATGGCCCAACGACCTGTACTTCAACGAGCAGAAGCTGGGCGGCATCCTTATTGAAAATACGCTGGGCGGCAGCACCATGCAGCACAGCATTGTGGGCT
>CAXUEM010000120.1:1181-2285 GCA_964249885.1 uncultured Hymenobacter sp.
GTGGGCTTGGGGCTGAATGTCAACCAGGCGCGGTTTGGCATCGCCACGGCTACCTCGCTCGCGCAGCTCACCGGGCGGCGCTACCAGCTGCCGGCTGTGGCCGCCGCCCTGCTCGAATGCCTGGAGCGGCGCTACCTGCAGCTGCGGGCCGGACAGGTGGGCGCCCTCCGCCACGACTACCTGACTGCGCTCTACCGTTACCAGGAAACCCACCCGTTTGAAGTAGCCGGCCAACTCGTAGCGGGCCAGATTGTGGGCGTGGAGCCGGATGGGCGGCTGGCCGTGGCAATAGGCGGGGAGCTGCGCCGGTTCGGCCTGCAGGAAATCCGCTACCGCTGAGCTGAACTGACCGCCCGCCGCCGGTGCCGCCGATAAAGTTGAAGATTCAGCGCCAGCAAGCAACCAACTGACAGCTAGCCGTGTCTATGGCAGCAAACGCGGCCGTTTCGGCGGGGCAAAGGGCGCGGCACGGTGCTTGCCTTAGCCGTGGCCGCGCCGGTTTCTTCCGCGCTGAAATGCGTACATCTACGGACCTTCTTTACTGCTTTTCTCTGTGAAAATAATTACTAAAACGAGTGCCCTGGCCCTGCTGGCTCTGCTGAGTGCCGCTTCCGGCTCGGCGGCCACCTTCCGGGCTCTGCACCACCCCCCCGCGGCCGAACGCCCAGCGCGCCCGCCGGGGGGGGGGCCCGCCGGGCCGGCGCAGCTGCCGGCCGGCCTCAGCCTCACGGCCTACCCCAACCCCAGCGCCGGCGTGGTGACGTTCAGCCTGAGCGAGTTTCAGCCCCGCACCGACTACAAGCTGCGCCTGCGCAACATCATCGGCCAGGAAGTGCGCACGGTGGCCCTGCGCCCGGAGCTGATGCAAAACACCGGCCTGCGCCTCGACTGGTCGGAGCTGCCGGCCGGGCTGTATTTCTACAGCCTGCTGGTCGACAACAAAGCCGTGCTGACCAAGCGCCTGACCCTGCAATAAAGCCAGCAGGGGGTTGCAACCAATTGCGAAAGCAGCCGCCCTTGGGTGGCTGCTTTTTTGGTGAATAAGGCAGCCAGATTCAGGCCGCGCGCCGCGAATCAGGCGCGCGCACCCCCTGCTGGGCCGCC
>CAXUEM010000120.1:2295-8528 GCA_964249885.1 uncultured Hymenobacter sp.
CTTTATGCCTACTTTTGGCCCTGATACACTCTCCTAAACGCCGCCTGTGCGGCACGGTATGCGTTCCTTTAAAAGTCTGAATAATCTGGTGGGCTGGCTCGTGTTTGCCATTGCCTTTGCCACCTATCTGCTCACGCTGGAGCCCACGGCCTCGTTCTGGGACTGCGGCGAGTTCATTGCCTGCGCCTACAAGCTGCTGGTGCCGCACCCGCCGGGCGCGCCCACCTTCCTCTTGCTGGGCCGGGTGTTGTCGCTGTTTTCGTTTGGCGACGTCACCAAGGTGGCCATTCTGATAAACGCCCTTTCGGCCCTGAGCAGCGCCTTTACCGTGCTGTTCCTGTTCTGGATTATCACCCACCTGGGCCGCAAGCTGCTGGCTGCCCCACGCTTCAACAACGGCCCGGCCGGCGGTCTGCCTTCGGGCCTGACGACTGCCGATGCCGCCGCCGGCCCCGGCCGGATGGATACCATTCTGCTCCTGGGCGCGGGCGTGGTGGGCGCGCTGGCGTTTGCGTTTTCGGATTCGTTCTGGTTTAATGCCGTGGAGGGCGAGGTGTACGCCATGTCGGCCCTCTGCACCGCCGCCGTGGTCTGGATAATGCTGAAATGGGAGGCCCGCGCCGATGAGGCCGACTCCGATAAGTGGCTCATCCTCATTGCCTACGTCATTGGTCTGAGCATCGGGGTGCACTTGCTTAATCTGCTCACCTTGCCCGCGCTGGGCCTGATTTACTACTTCCGCCGCTCGAATAATCCCTCCGTAAAAGGCGGCCTGCTCACGCTGGTCGTGAGCATGATAATCGTGGGTTCCATTCTGGTGGGTATTATTCCGGGTCTGCCCACGCTGGCCGGAGCGTTCGAGGTATTCTTCGTGAACTCCGTGGGGCTGCCCTTCAGCGGAGGCCTGCTGGTGTTCCTGGCCTTGTTCCTGGCTCTGACCTACTTCGGCTTCCGGCTGGCGTTTCAGCGGCGCAGCCAGCTCTTGCATACGGCCATGCTGTGCTTCACCTTTATCATGATTGGGTATTCGAGCTACCTGATTGTACCGATTCGGGCTGCCTACAAGCCGACCATCAACGAAAACGACCCCTCCGACGTGCTCAGTTTCGTTAGCTACCTCAAGCGCGAGCAGTACGGCTCGCGGCCCCTGCTCTACGGGCCGCAGTTCAACGCCCAGCCCGAAAGCTACGTCGACGGCGCCCCGCGCTACACCCGCAACCTCACCACCAAGCAGTACGACGAAATCCTGCCCCGCCAGCAGGAGCCCGTGTACCGCGCCGAGGACAAAATGCTCATCCCGCGCCTGTATTCCTACGAGCCGGGCCAGATAGCCGAGTACCAGAAGTGGGTGGATATTCAGCAGGACGTGAAACCCACCATGGCCCAGAATCTGGCCTTCATGTTCCGCTACCAGATGGGCCACATGTTCTGGCGCTACTTCATGTGGAACTACGTGGGCCGCGAGTCCGACGTGCAGCAGGCCGGCGTCCTCACGCCCTTCAGCCCTAGTGCCGGTAGCGTGCCGCCCCGCATCGGCGAGAGCATGGCCCGCAACAACTTCCTGGCCATTCCGCTGCTGCTGGGTTTGGTGGGCCTGTTCTTCCACGCCCGGCGCCGCGGCAAGGACGCCCTCATCGTGGGCCTCTTGTTCCTGATGACCGGCCTGGCCATCGTCTTCTACCTCAACCAGCCGCCGCGCGAGCCGCGGGAGCGCGACTACACCTTCACCGGCGCCACGTTTGCCTTCGCCATCTGGATAGGCTTCGGCGTGCTGGGCATCGCGGAACTGCTGCGCAGCGTCATCAAGGCCGATGGACTGCGGGCCGGCGCGGCCGTGCTGCTGGGCCTGGTGGCGCCGGGCCTGCTGGTGGCCCAGGGCTGGGACGACCACAACCGCAGCAACCGCTACAACTCCGTCGATTCAGCCAAAAACCTGCTCAACTCCTGTGCCCCGAACGCCATTCTGTTCACCAACGGCGACAACGACACCTTCCCGCTCTGGTACGCCCAGGAAGTGGAGGGCATCCGCACCGACGTGCGCGTGGCCGTGCTCAGCTACCTGAACACCGACTGGTACATCGCCCAGATGAAGCGCCCGAGCTACAAGTCGGCCCCGCTGCCCATCAGCATGGACGCCAAGGCCTACGTGCAGGGCAACAACGACGTGCTCTACTACGCCGGCAATCCCGCCGTGAAAGAGCTGGACCTGAACCAGTTCATCGGCCTCGTGGGCCAGGCCAGCCCCCTGCTGCGCCAGCAGTACGGCGAGGGCGGCCCCGAAGTCACGACCTACCCCACGAGCCAGTTCTTTATGAACGTGGACACGGCGGCCTTCAAGAAGCTCAATCTCATTCCCAAGGGCCGCGAAAAGCACCTCGTCTCGCGCCTGGACTGGAGCATGGGCAAGCGCCTGATTGAGAAGAAGAATCTGGTGATTCTGGACATGATTGCCACCAACAACTGGCAGCGGCCCATCTACTTCTCCAGCACCATCAACCCCAGCGACTACATGAGCCTGCAGCCCTACTTCCAGCTCGAGGGCATGGCCTACCGCCTGCTGCCGCTCCGCGACCCCAAGTATGACCCCCGCGGCGACGAGGGCTTCGTGGACCTGGACTTGAACTACGAGAAGCTGCTCAAAACCTTCAGCTACCGCGGCCTCAACAACAAGGACATCTTCTACGACGAAAACAACCTGCGCTTCCCGGCCAACTACCACGACAAGTTCGCGCGGCTGGCCGATGCCCTGTTGGCCTCCGGCGACAAGGTGCGCGCCAAGCAGGTGATTGACAAGTGCTTCGAGGTGGTGGCCTACTACGGCACCCGCCCGACGGCGCCCTCTTCGACGACGACCAGCGCGGCTACCTCGTCACGCTGCAGAGCGTGTACCGTGCGGCGGAGATTATCGGCGACAAGTCGCGTAGCGCCCGCGCCGCTACGCTCATGAATCAGTATTATCCGCAGCAGTAGGAGCGGGGCGAGGCCATCTAAAAAGGGCCGGTCCGCGCAGTGCGGGCCGGCCCTTTTTAGATGGCCAAGCGGGCCAGAAGCTCTCAGCAATCAGCCACGGCGGTAGTTCGGCTTATGTTTACAGCAAACTCATCAACTGCTGATGGTTCTGTCAGCCGTAATTATGGAGGTTCCGTTTCTGTCCTTTGCTCCCCAGCACGACCCGATTCGGGCCGAGGTACTGGCTGCCCTGGCCGAAGTCTATGACCGGCAGCAGTACGTGCTGGGCGAGCAGGTGCGGGCCTTCGAGGCCGAGTACAGTGCCTTTAACCAGGTAGGCCACACGGTTGGCGTGGCCAACGGCCTCGATGCCCTGCACCTGGCCCTGCGGGCGCTGAACGTGCAGCCCGGCGACGAAATACTCGTGCCCAGCAACACTTACATCGCCACCTGGCTGGCCGTTTCCTTCGTGGGCGCGGTGCCCGTGCCGGTCGAGCCCGACAGGCAAACCTATAACCTGGACCCTGCCCGGCTGGAAGCGGCCGTCACGCCCCGCACCCGCGGCATCATGCCGGTGCATCTGTACGGGCAAGCCTGCGATATGACGGCCATCATGGCGGTGGCCGGGCGGCACGGCCTGTGGGTGGTGGAAGACAACGCGCAGGCGCAGGGCGCCAGCTGGCAGGGGCAGCCCACCGGCAGCTTCGGCGCGCTCAGCGGCACGAGCTTTTACCCGGGCAAAAACCTGGGCGCGCTCGGCGACGCCGGCGCCGTGACCACCCACGACCCCCTGCTGGCCCGGCGCGTGCAGGTGCTGCGCAACTACGGCTCCGAGGAAAAATACTACAACGAGGTGCTGGGCCTGAACTCCCGGCTGGACGAACTGCAGGCGGCCGTGCTGCGGGTAAAGCTGCGCTACCTGCCGGCCTGGACCCAGCAGCGCCAGCGCCTGGCTGAGCTGTACAACCAAGAGCTAGCCGGCCTGCCCGACCTGCACCTGCCGGCCGTGGCCGCCGGCGCCACCCACGTCTACCACCTCTACGTGGTGCGCACGAGCCGCCGCGCGGCCCTGCAGCAGCACCTGACCCAGCAGGGCATCGGCACGCTCATTCACTACCCCGTACCGCCGCACCGGCAGTGGGCCTACGCCCACCTCCACATTGCCGCCGGCACGTACCCAATTGCCGAGGAGCTGGCCGATACCTGCCTGAGCCTGCCCCTGTGGCCCGGCCTGACCGCGGACCAGGTAAGCCGGGTAGCGGCGGCCATCCGCGGGTTTTTCGGCCGATGAGCGGCGCCGGACCAGCGGCCTTCGACTAAGTACTATGCAGAAACCCTACCTGATAGAATTTCCCCGGCTGGGCAGCCCGGACATCGGCTACATCTCCGTGCTGGAGCAGCAGCAGCACGTGCCCTTCGAGGTCAGGCGCGTGTTCTGGACCTACTCCACCCCCGAAACCATCGTGCGCGGCCGCCACGCCCACCACCTCACCGAGCAGGTGCTGGTAGCCATGGCGGGCCGCATTACCGTGACCACCGAATTAGTGGACGGCAACATTCAAACCCTGCACCTTGATGACCCGCACGTGGGGCTCTACATTCCGCCGCACGTCTGGCACACCATGCACTATTCCGAGGCGGCCGTGCAACTGGTATTTGCCTCCACCGCGTACAGCGAGGCCGACTACATCCGGCGCTACGAAGACTTTCAGCAGATATGGCAGGCCCGCTAATAAATTCGGATGCCGAGCTGGTAGCGGCCCGCGCCGCAGCGCTGGCGTATTATTCACCCGTCAGCTTTCTGCGGGAAATAAGCCCGCAAACGCAGCAGGAGCACTACGGTACGGGGCCGGCCAGCCGCTTTGGGTCGGGCGCGGGCGAGGAAGTGCTGGCGATGGACGCTCCTGGCCCCGGTGGGCAGTGGCTGCTGCAGCACTTGGCCTGGGACAGCTCATTTTTTGGCACCCCCACCTACCGCCTGCTCACGGGCTTGTTCCCGCCTGCCGCCACTCCGGCCCAGCTGGCCACGGCCGCCGGCCAGCTGCGCGACACGCTGGCCGGGCGGGGCCGTTTCTACGCCTTTGGCGTCATCCCAGCCGAAGATACCCGGCTCCTGCAGGCCCTCACGCAGGCCGGCTGGCACCTGGTCGAAACCCGCCTGAACTTCTACCGGCCCACCGCCGAGCCCGTGTTGCTGCCGCCCGCCGCGGTCCGGCTCGCCCGGCCCGCGGAAGCATCGCACATCGGCCAAATCGCGGCCCGGGCGCGCAACGAGTTTGACCGTTTCCACGCCGACCCCTGGTTTGGGCAGCGGGGCGACGCCCTGCTGGCGCGCTACGCCGAGGCCGCCGTGGCAGAAAGCTACGCCGACGCCGTGCTGGTCCCCGCCGAGCCCGGAGTGCCGGTCGACTCCTTTCTCGCCATCGCCGATACCCCGCCCGGCACGGCCACCGACGGCGTCGGCTACTCGCGGGTGCTGCTCACGGCCGTCGGGCCCCAGAACCGGGGCTGGCACGTCCGGCTGGTGGCCGAAACCCTGCGCCGCGCCGCCCGCCTTGAGCTGCCGTATGTAGTGATGACCACGCAGGCCACAAACCGGGCCGTATTTCGCACTTGCGAGAAGCTAGGCTTTCGGCTGGGCTCGACGACGCACGTGCTGGCCAGCCACGCGCCGTAAGCGTGGCAGGTCAGCACGTGTGCCAAGGCAGAAAGCAGCGCTGTGTAATCACCTGATGTTCAGTAAATTGAGCTGTAAACTATGAGGGCTAAATGCCAGCTGCTTTCCCCTTGGGCTGCCTCCCTATGCCCTGCTGGCCGCCTTGTCTGCTACCGCCCAGCGCCTGCTACTGCGCCGCACCAACGAAATGCGCCGCCCCGGCTCAGGCCTGCTCGGGCAAATTATCCAGGTCGTTCTGGTCGCGGGGACGGCCGGCGGCGCGCTTGCTGCGCCGCAAATCCTGCAGGTGTAGCACGCGCACCGTCAGGCCATCTACTTCCAATTCCGGGGCCTGGGCGTGGGCTTCAGCAAAATCCAGTCCTTTGAGCTGCGTGATAATATCAATGGCCACCGGTGGGCGGCCGAAGGTGAACACGTCCAGGTCGGGGCGGTTGAGAAAGTTCTCGGTACTCATGTCGAAAACCGGCATCCCGAACACGCGGAAGGCCCGCACCAGTTGCTCGTAGTTGGACCGCGTCCGCTCCACCCAGATGTCCAGGTCGCCCGTGGTACGGCTGTAGCCGTGCAGAATCACCGAATAGCCGCCAACCAGCACGTAGCGCACCTG
>CAXUEM010000121.1:0-1641 GCA_964249885.1 uncultured Hymenobacter sp.
CAAGTTCAGCCTCACCAAAGTGGTGCCCGGCCCCTACCGGCTGCGGGTGAGCTACGTGGGCTACGGCACCCGCACCCGCGCCGTGACGGCCACCGCCGGCCCCACCGATTTGGGCAACATTCGCCTGCCCACCGCCGCCACCGCCCTGGGCGAGGCCGTGGTGACGGGCCAGAAGCCGGTGGTGGAGGTGCGGCCCGACCGTATCATCTACAACGCCGAGCAGGACGTGAGCAATGCCGGCGGCACCGCGGCCGACGTGCTGCGCAAGGCCCCCCTGCTGACCGTGGACGGCGACGATAAAGTGACCCTGCGCGGCTCCGGCAACTTCCGGGTGCTCGTCAACGGCAAGCCCTCCCCCACGTTTGCCAGCAACCTGGCCGACGCCCTTAAATCCCTGCCCGCCGACCAGATTAAGAGCATCGAGGTTATCACGACGCCGCCGGCCAAGTACGACGGCGAGGGCACGGCCGGCATCATCAACATTGTGCTGAAAAAAGGCGTGGACCGCGGCCTGAACGGGCGCGTGGGCGCCGGCGCCGGCAACCGGGGCTCCAACCTCAACGCCTCGCTCAACTTCAAGAAGGGCAAGGTCGGCCTGAGCGTGTCGGGCGGCACCGGCACCTGGTACGGCCCCTCGGAGTTCAGCCGCGAGCGCACCGACTTCTTCGTAATCCGGCCCGACAACGGCCAGCCCGCCCAGCTGCGCCAAAACGGCGCCGGCGACTACCGCGGCCGCTGGGCCTACAGCAACCTGACCCTGGACTACGACCCCGCCGAGCACCACAGCTTCTCGCTCTCGGCGGGCCTCAACCCCTACCGGGGCAGCGGGCAGCAAGTGCTGCGCAACCGCTACGAGGCCGGCAACCCCCGGCTGGACCAGCTCTTCGTGCGCGACACCGAAAACCTGTTCAGTGCCTTCAACGGCGAGCTGACCGGCACTTACACCCGCACCTTTACCCAGGCCCGCCGCGAGTGGAGCGTGCTGGGCCAGGCCGCCGACAATTCCGGCACCTACGGCTACGACGTCAATCAATTCAACGGCGACCAGGCCCGCTCCGAGGCCGAGGCCAGCTACCGCGAGCGCAGCCGCGGCCGCACGCCCGGCACCGAGTTTACCCTGCAAACCGACTTCACCCAGCCCCTGGGCGACAAGCAAACCCTGGAAGTGGGCCTGAAAAGCATCTGGCGCCACACCAGCTCCAAGGCCGACGTCTCGGCCACGCGCGCGCCCGGCGGCGAGCTGCTGGACGTGCCGGCCCGCAACACCAATTTCGAGTACGACCAGGACGTGCAGGCCGCCTACGGCACCTACTCGTTCAGCCCGGCCAAAAAGATAAACCTGGGCCTGGGCGCCCGCGCCGAGCGCACCAGCCTGCGGGCCAACCGCTTCGCGCCGGTGCGGCAGCCCGAGTTCGGGCGGACCTACACCAGCCTGCTGCCCAACGCCAACGTCCAGTACGCCTTTTCAGACATGACCAGCCTGCGCCTGGCGTATTCGCGGCGCATCACCCGGCCGTTTATCGACTACCTCAACCCCTTCGTGGACCGCTCCGACACGCTGAACCTGCGCGTGGGCAACCCCGAGCTCAGCCCCGAGCTGACCGACTCCTACGAGCTGAGCTACAACACCATGGTGAAAAC
>CAXUEM010000121.1:1651-8517 GCA_964249885.1 uncultured Hymenobacter sp.
ACCCTGAGCGTGTCGGCCTCCGTGCGCCGCACCGGCAACGCCATTGAGGGCGTGCGCCTGCCCGCCAACCAGGTAGAGCTGCCCGACGACGGCCGCCGCCCCGGCCCCGGCGTCATCGTCGAAACTTTCCGCAACGTGGCCGCCAACACCTTCTACAGCCTCAATTTCTACGGCTCCCTCAAGCCCAACAAGAACTGGGACTTGAGCGGCGGGCCCAACGTGGAGTACGTGGTGCGCCGCTCGCCGGCCCTGGGCATCACGCGCCGCGGCGTCACGGCCGGCCTGAACTTCAACACCTCCTACAAGCTGCCCAAGGACTTTACGGCCTCGGCGTTTATGTTCGGCGGCCTGCCCAGTGTGGATTTGCAGGGCCGCGGCGGGGCCAACCTCTACTACAACCTGGGCCTGAAAAAGACCTTCCTCGACAAGAAAGCCGACTTCGTGGTGAACGTGACCAGCCCCTTCAACAATTACTGGGACTTCCGCAGCCGCCTCGAAACGCCCGCCTTCCGCGAGCAGGCGGTGTACCGCAACTATCAGCGCAGCTTCCGCCTCTCCTTCAGCTACCGCTTCGGCCAGGCCCAGCAGGGCAAGCAGCGCAAGAGCATCTCGAACGACGACAAGAAAGGCGGCGGGGGTGGAAGGCAGGGCGGGCAGTAAAGGAGGTTTTGTCTGGCACGTGTAAAGAAAATAGCGTTTTACTTTACACGTAGGAGGAGTTGTGTATAGAAAATGGCGTTTTCTATACACGACTCTTACGCTCGCTGCCATTATCTCTGCGTGCATTCCCGGTACTCCCTCTCCCAGATGTGTATGCTGGTGATGGAGCCGGGCTTTCTGATTCTAAAGCAGAGCCTTCAATTTTGCCAAAGCGGTTTGTAATGCTTGGCTTTGCTCTTCCAGCGTTGCCAGTAGTTCAATTGGATTGCGGTCATCGCCGGTGCTGCGGGCGTTGGGATTCACTGCCTTTAGGTCGTAGCCGCGTTTTTCTAGCTCGGCTATGGGCACGGTCCAGCTTCGCTCCGAGTCGGTGCGGGTGGGCAGCAAGGCCAGAAAGTCGGCGAAGCGGTCCAGCGTCATTGGGGTGCGTTTGCCTACTTTGAGGTCGCTCAGGTCGTAGTACCAGACCTTTTCGGTGGGCTTGCCTTTCGTGAAAAACAACAGGTTGGTTTTCACGCCGGCGCCGGCCGCCGAGAACACGCCGCCCGGCAGGCTCAGAATGCACCATAGGTCGCACGAGGCCAACAGCTTGCGCTTGGTTTGCACAAAGGCCGTCTCGGTGGTGCGAAACAACACGCCCTCATCCAGCACCATGCCGCAGGAGCCGCCCGGCGCCAGGCTGTCGAGGACGTGTTGCAGGAAAAGTACCTGCGTGGCGCTGGTTTTGTAGGCAAAGCGGCTCTGCGCTTCGGGCCCTTCCTTGCCGCCAAAAGGCGGGTTGCTCAGCACGATGCCGTACTGCGCCGGGGCTTGGTTAAACAAGCCGCCGTAGGCTTCCTGCCCGGTCAGGGTGTTGCCGTGCCAGATGTGCGGCTCATCGATGCCGTGCAGAATAAGGTTGGCCAGCGCAATCGGGTAAATCAGGTTCTCCTTTTCGCGGCCGAAAAACGTGCGCCGCTTCAGGTTATAAAGCTTGTCGGGCGTGTCGCACTGCGGCAGCAGGTAGTCGTAAGCCTGGGCCAGGAAGCCGGCCGTTCCGCAGCTGGGGTCGTACACGGTTTGGCCGGGCTTGGGAGCCAGCACCTGAATAATGAGGCGAATAACTTCGCGGGGTGTGAAGAACTGCCCGCCGTCGTTGCCCTTCTCGCCCATCTTCAGGAGCAGCCCCTCGAACACCTGCGAGAGCGGGAAAACGTGCGTCGGGTCGATGGCTTCTTCGCGGATGCCGTGCAGCTTGTCGAGCACATCGAGCAGGTTTTTCTCGGTATCTACGCGGGTGCGCTCCACGCCGCTTAGGATTTCAGCAATCACGCGCTGGCGCGGGGCGGCATTGGGCTGGTGCTCCAGGCCTTTGAGGTAGGGCAGCAGCTCGGCGTTGATGAACTCGAAAAACGAGCCGCGGGGCCGCACCGTGGTCAGCTCGGTGCGGGTGGGGCCGCTGGGGGCAGCCCAGTCCTGCCAGCGGTAGGGCGCCTGAATGGAATAGGCAAAGGGCTGGCCCACGGCTTCGGCTTCCTCGGCTTCGCGGGTTTCGCGCTCATCGAGAATGCGCAGAAATAGCATCCACGTCAGTTCGGGCACATATTGCAGCGCCCCGGCGCAGTTCGAGCGCCGCAGAATGTCGCAGACCTGCTTGATGGCCTGGTCAACGGATTGTTGGGTGAGCAGCTTTTTGGCCGCGCCCGGCCCGCTGGCCTTGCGCCCGCGCTTGCCAGCCGCAACGGCGGTTTCGGCGGGAGCGGCGGCTGGTGCTTCGGCGTCGGTCAGGTAAGATAATTGGGACATACATAGCCGGCCGATGCCGGAGAAATGAAAGATAAAACGCTAAGCTGCCACCGGGGCGAAGGCTTGCCGCAGCAGGGCGGCGGGCAACTGCCGCAGGCTGGCTAGCTGGGCCTCGGCGGCAGCGCGGGCGGCGGCAGTGGCGGCAAGACGCGCTTGTAAGCTAAGAGCAATGTGCATCTGCTCTTCGAAGGATGGGAAAGGTATTGCCTGAGCTTTAACCTGCTTATCTGTTACCGCAGGGTATAAAGCTCCTTGCACCAAGCTCGTAAGCCCTTGTACAAATTTGGAGCTTTGAACAAAGGCAAATAGGTACTCAGCGGCAACTCCCTCTTTGGCTCGCAGGACGCAAAACCCAGTGCTAGCAATCTGATTATTATAGGCCGGCGTCACCATTGCAACAGCGTTTAAGTTTGGTCGGGTCGTAGAAACCAGTATGTCGCCTACCTTAAGAACCTGCCGTGCACGACTAGGAGCATACCGGCCGAGCAAAGTTTTAGGGGTCGTTATCTGCTTGGTTTGGGCGTCAATACTACTAATGTCAATATAGTGAAACGCTCGGTCTGGCTCGGTGGCCGGGTCATACATTTTGACCACCTCGCAAACTTCACCTAACGTTTTTTGCGGCCATTTATCTGCTTGCGATTCTTCTGTTGAGGCCCGTCGTTCGGCATTCGCGAAAACCTCATTAAGAATAGCTGCCGGCAGTGCCTCCAACGTCGGCAACTGCCCTGCCGCCGCCATGCGCGAATCTTCGGCGGCGGCCAGCTTCTGACGCAACAACGTCACAATCTGCCGTTGCTCCGCCATCGGGAGCAGCATGATTTCTAACTCCAGAAGTTTCCCAACATCGGCCCGCGGCATCCGTGAGCCGGTGCTTTCACGCATTACCTCTGCCGCTACGGCGTCGCGCCGCAGGTAATACGCCAAGTATTCGCGGTCCAACTGCGCCGAAGGCAACAGCGGCACCAACTCCGTTGAGCACCGGCCCTTGAAATCAGGCAAGGCAACTTTGTTCAAGTAAGGCCGCAACTTGCCGTATAACACGTGCGAAGCGTCGAAGGCGTAAGTCAAACTTTGTCCCATTTCTGCTGCCTCGTCTAGGTCGTGGTTAAGCAAAATGCGGCCGCTGTTGCTTTCTACATGCTCCAACCCGATATAGGGCAGGTTCGCTGCCTCCGCCGAATTTGGAACAACCGATTTTTTTGCGACCGAGCAGACCTCGCCAAGTTTCTTGCGTGTCCAGTTTATTCCCGAACTTTGCCGGTTTTCCAATAGGTCGGAAGGTCGGAAGGTCGGAAGGTCGGAAGGTCGGAAGGTCGGTTCATTGTGGGGCGGAAAAGCGCTTCGGAGTAAAGCTGCTTGTAGTAGCTTTAAAGTTGCTAATTGCGTCTCAGCGACGGCATGAGCCGTGGCAATAGCTTGCAACTGCTGTTTCAAGAGGTCGGCTACTCTGTTTTGTTCGATAAGAGGAGGTAGCGCAAGTGTTATAGATTTTATCTGAGGAGAAGACAGGTGCTTTACAGTCGTGAAAGCAGCATTGTCCTCTAGTTCTTTAAGCCTTGATTGAATTGCTGAGAACAAGTAGTAGGGACTTACACTAGCTACAATGTTGCGTAATCGGGCTACTCGCTGATTTAGGAGAGCTAAACCACCTCGCCAAATGCAAGGCTGAAAGTCACCATCCATACCGATGAGAATGTCACCATCATAAATTAGATAATCATCAGAATAGGGACCATTAAATAAGATGTCGCAGCTTTGGGCTTTCACGCTACGAACGCGAACCAAAGGCACTCCCTCATTCTTGGAAAAAAAGTCCGAGGCAAAGGCAAAGCCGTTTTGTACTTCACATACCTCGCCCAGCTTCACCCAGCGCCAGCCATCCGGTAGTGCCGCTTTTGTTTCTTCTTTCATAAGTTAAGCCGCCAGCAGGCGGCTTTTGGTTTCGGTGAGAATAGCCAGCGGCTTGCCCGCCAGCTTAAGAGCGTCCAGGCCGCCGGCCTTGCGCACGTCGGGCACCTGAAACAGGTTGGCGCTTTCGAGGCTGTCGATGCCTTCGAGCCCAAACAGATGCGTAAGCTGCAATACCACGTTCGCGGCGGGCTTAGGCATGGCGTCGAGCCAGGGCGCCTGCGTGAGGTGAAACAGGTTTTCGCGCTCGTAGCGGGTGCGGGTTTTGGCGCCGTAGCCCAGACGGGCCAGCACGTCGTATAGGTCGCAGGCATCCAACTCGTCCAGGCGCTGCACCACGCGGGGGGCGCCCAGGCCGAAGGGCAGCCCGGCCAGCAGGGTTTCGCGGGTTTCGCGCCCGCACCAGGCCAGCCGCAGCGCCGACACGTCGGGCGCCATCTTCAGCAGGCCCTCGCGCAGTTGGGCGCGGTACTCATCTACCGGCACCGGGCGGGCCTGGTCGTCCAGCGAGTTTATCAGAATCAGGTGCCCGGCCGGGGCCGTCGTCACGGTGAAGCCCGCTACCGTGAGCAAAGGCGGCGCGGGATTGGGACCCGGCCCCTGGCCTTCCGTCGTCTGTTTGCGGCGCAGGCGCTGCGCCGTGTCGGCATCGAAAAGCCGGGTGGCGTTGGTGTAGTCGTAGATGCGAAACAGCTCTTTGCCCGGCGCTAGCCGGGTACCGCGCCCGACCATCTGCGAAAACCGGATGGGCGAAGCCAGATAGCCGAAGAAAACGATGTTGCGCACGGCCGGCACATCGACGCCGGTGGAAAGCAGGTCTACGGTGGTGGCGATATAGGATTGTGTTTCGCTGCTTTTGAAATCGGCAATTTTCTCGCGCCCGCCGCTGTGGGTGCAGGTGAACGCGTAGTCCGGCCGGGGCTTCTGGCGGTGCTGCCGGCACCAGCCGGCATACAGGTTGCGCAGCTCGGCGGCCACGGCCTGCGCGTGCGAGTCGCGGGCGCAGAACACAATGGTCTTTTGATGGGGCCCGTGCTCGGTATCGAGCAAGTGCTGAAACAGGCTGCTGCACATGGCCGCCACCCGGTCGGGCAACAGGAGCTGCTGTTCAAACTGGTTGCGCGAATAGTGCTGGCGCACCTCGTCGGGGTCGGCGGTTTGGCCGGTGCGGGCGTCGGTCGGGTTCTTCGACAGAATATCTTCCCGCGCCAGTCCTACCGGGTCAAGCGAAACCGTTTCGCGCATAATCTCGCAGGCGGCCAGATAGCCGTCTTCCATGGCCTGCCCCAGCGTGTACTCGTACACCGGCTCGCCGAAGTAGCGCAGGTTGTCGGCTTGAATGGCGAGGTCCTGCACCGCTTCCGGCTCGGCGTTCTCAGAAATAATAAGGCGTCGGGGCGTAGCCGTGAGGCCGATATGCCGGGCGGCGGGGTTGCGCGTGAGCACGGCACTCCACTTGCCCCAGGCCGAGCGGTGGCATTCATCGATGATGATGTGCGAAAAGTAGTTTTCGGGGTAGTGCCGGGTCAGGAAAGAGGTATCGGTTTCCGCGTCGGCGCCATCCACGCCCAGCGTTTGATAGGTAGCCACTACCACGCGGGCGTTCAGCTGCGGCTGACCAGCGCTGGCCGGCGCGGCGTCGGTGCCGAACACGTGCCGTAGCGCGCCCAAGGCCTGCGTCCGCAACTCGTCACGGTCGCACACAAACAGGGCGCGCGTCAGGTGGCCCGCCTCGGCCAGCTTAAACAGAAGCTGCGCGGCAATGAAGGTCTTGCCCGCGCCCGTTGCCAACGTCAGCAGCGCCCGCGGCTGTTTCCGGGCCAGGTGCTCCAGCGTGGCCCGCACGGCGGCATCCTGGTAGTAGCGCGGATGACTCCCGGGTGGGTAGCGTACCAGCAGCGGCGCGGCCTCATCGTCTTCCAGGTCAAAGCCCTGCTGCTGCTCATACCGGCGCTTCAGCTCCTTGGGAGTTGGGAACTCGGCCATTGGCCGGGGCTTGGTCGTCAGTCCCGTAGCCGCGTCGAACTCCACGAACTGATGCCCATTGGAGCTGTACACGAAAGGCACATTCATCCGCCGGGCATAGGCCAGGGCCTGCTCCAACCCGTGGGCAGGTGGCAGACGCTCCGCTTTGGCCTCAATCAGGGCAATAGTAACCAAGGCCGAGCTTTTATTCAGCTCTGCTTTTAATACATAGTCCACCCGAATGGCTTTGCGCCGAGTTTGTCCGCCGCCTAATGACACGATTTCGCCGGCCGTTTCCTCGCGACCTATCATGCTCTCGGTCCACTCTCTTTTATACAAAGCAGGGTCAATCAGCTTGGCGCGCGTGTCAGCTTCGTTGTAAGTTGCCATTCGGGGAAAACCCGGAGCATACCGGGAAGGGCGAAGATAAGGCCGGGAGGTTTGGGCTCCTGATGCTGCTTCAGATTGATTGCCACACCAGTGAATTTGTATATCACCTTGCTTTGTTACACCCCACCCCAAAAATATTTCCCATGTAACAACCG
>CAXUEM010000122.1:0-8498 GCA_964249885.1 uncultured Hymenobacter sp.
CGGCGGCGCAGCCAGTCGGCGCCGCCGGCCCGGTCGGCGTGGCTGTGGGTCACGATGGCGAGCACAATGTCCTGCTGCCACTGCCGACGCACCCAGCGCCGCAGCTGGCGGGCCTGGCCCGCGTTCCAGCCCGTGTCGATGAGCAGGGCGCCGGCCTCGGTGCGCAGCAGCAGGCCGTTGGTTGTCGGGTAGGTCTTGAAGTAGGTAGTGTGCACGTAGCAGTTGGGCGCTACGCTGGTAAACTGCGTGGGCTGCGCGGCCGCGGGGCGGGACGCACTCACCCAGCCGAGGGCGGCGAAAACAGAAAGCCGAAGGCAGCGCAGCATAGCAAAACCAATGTTTCTTTCAGCCAAAAAACACGAACATCAGCCCCAGGACCCCGAAAAAGGTAAGCCAGCAGGGGCAGCGCGCCCGTTTGTGCGTACTTTTGAGCTTATCCCGCCCGCTATCCTGATGTCTATCCCTGTTCTGAAACGCTGGAATTATCTGCCCTCGCCCGACCCGGCTACTGCGCGGGGTCTGGCCGAAAAACTACCTGTAAGCCCCACCGTAGCCGGTTTGCTCGCCCAGCGCGGCCTGACCGATGAAAAGGCCGCTCGCGCCTTTTTTGCCCCCGACCTGGCCTCCCTGCCCGACCCCCTGCTGATGCAGGACATGGACCGCGCCGTGGGCCGCCTGACCCGCGCCCTCAACGAGGGCGAAAAGGTGCTCGTCTTCGGCGACTATGACGTGGACGGCATCACGTCGGTGGCCGTCGTGATGAGCTTTCTGACCCCGCTTTTCGGCGCCGAGCGGCTGCACGACTACATTCCGGACCGCTACACCGAGGGCTATGGCATCTCGCAAACCGGCATAGCCTACGCCGCCGATAACGGCTTCACGCTCATCGTGGCTCTGGACTGCGGCGTGAAGGCCGTGGCCGAGGTGGCCTACGCCGCCAGCCGGGGCGTTGATTTCATCATCTGCGACCACCACCTGCCCGGCGACGAGCTGCCCGCCGCCGTGGCCGTGCTCGACCCCAAGCGCGCCGACTGCCCGTATCCCTACAAAGACTTGGCCGGCTGCGGCGTGGGCTTCAAGCTCATGCAGGCCCTGAGCCGGCACCTGCACCTGCCCGACGAGCCGCTGTATGCCCTGCTGGATTTGGTGACGGTCAGCATTGCGGCCGACGTGGTGCCCATCACGGGCGAAAACCGCATCCTGGCCCATTACGGCCTGCGCCAGCTGAATGACACGGCCACGCTGCGCCCCGGCCTGGCCGCCCTGCGCGAGCTGGCCACGCTGCGCGAAGGTCCGCTGGGCATCAGCTCCCTGATTTTCGGCTTCGCGCCCCGCATCAATGCCGCCGGCCGCATGGGCGACGCCCGCCGCGCCGTGGCCATGCTGCTGGCCCCCGACCAGCAGGAAGCCCGCCACACCGCCGAGGTGGTGGACCGCATGAACCAGGAGCGCCGCACCTCTGACACCCACACCACCCAGCAGGCCCTGGCCCTGATTGCGGCCAGCCCTACGCTGCAAAACGCCCGCACCACGGTACTTTACCAGGCCGACTGGCACCAAGGCGTGCTGGGTATCGTGGCCTCGCGCTGCCTCGACCAGTACTACCGCCCCACCGTCATTCTCACCCGCCGCGACGGCAAGGTGACCGGCTCGGCCCGCTCTGTGGCCGGCTTCGATATTCACGACGCCCTGGAGGCCTGCGCGCCCCTGCTGGAGCAGTTCGGCGGGCACCGCGCCGCCGCCGGCCTCACCCTGCGCGAGGAAAACGTGCCGGCCTTTCAGCGGCAGTTCGAGCAGGTGGTGAGCGAGCGGCTGGTGGATACTCAGCTCATCCGGCCCATCGACATCGACGCCGAGCTGAGCCTGCGCGACGTGACTGAGGAGCTGTGCGCCGAGCTCAGCCGGCTCGCGCCCTTCGGGCCGGGCAACCCGCAGCCGGTATTTACCACCCGCCGCGTGCAGGTCAAGCCCAACTCGGCCCGCCCCGTGGGGCAGGGCCACCTCAAACTATGCCTTCTGCCCGCCGACCCCCTGCTGGCTCAGGGCCTGGCGCCGGTCGAGGCCATCGGCTTCGGGCTCGGCGCCCACCTGCCCCGGCTGGTGCAGGATGAAGGCGCCGTTTTCAACGTCTGCTACACCGTGGAGATGAACGAGTTTCGCGGGCAGCGCACCGTGCAGCTCAAGCTGCTCGACATCGTGTTCGGCGAGCAGTAAGCGGGCAGTGGCCTGCCGCGCTGAACCCCAGCCCCGGGCCCGACTTCCGGGCTTTTCAGGGGCGCGAGCCCGGCGGCTTTACTGCGGCTGGAGGTTAAAATAGTAGCTCGTGCCGCGCACTTTCGGGCCCACCGTCTGGCTCAGAACGACCGGTTTAGTTTCTACGCGCAGATAGCCGTCGACTACGCCGGCAATACGCCGGCGCGGGAGCAGCCCGGTTTAGTTTCTACGCGCAGATAGCCGCCGCGCACCAGCAGCCAGGTGGTCATAGGCGCCGACAGGGCCAGGCCCGGCTCGTACTGCCGCAACTCCAAGCGCGTGAGCTGCCGGCCCACGTAGCGCTCCGAGAGCACCAGCCGGCCCCGCTCATCATAATACTTGCGCTGCTCCAGCTCGGGGCCGAAACGGCCCTTTATGATTTGCTTTTTGACGCGATGCCCGGGCTTGGCGTAGCTGCGTACCCGTTGGTGCAAACCGCCGAACGTGCCCTGCGTGGCCTTGAAAAGCGTGGCCCGGCTTTCCACCTCCGCCCGCACGCCGGCCACCAGCCGCTGCAGCGAATCGTGGACGGCGCCGTAGGAGCGGGACTGTGGGGAGATGGCACTGGGCGTCGCCGCCAGCGGCGGCCGCACCTCGGCCGCGACCGTCGTGCCGCCGCTGGCGGGCGCAGAAGTTGTGGGAAAGGTTTGGGCGGAGGCCGTCACGCTCAGGCCGAGCCCGCCCAGCCCGCAGAGCAGAGAAAGTAGCCGATTGGCCATTTTGCAGGAGTAATTGACACCAGGGAAAGAGGGCGCAATATAAAGCTGCTCAGGGCCGGCTGGCGCGCCACACCCAGGCCAGCAGGGGGAGCTGCAGCGGCAGCCGGCCCCAGGCCAGCCAGCCGGGTACGCCCAATTCCTGATGCGCCTGCGCCATATACACATTGGCCGGAAACACGGCCACCAGCAGGGCCAGTAGCCCCCAGCCGGCCAGCTGCCGGGTGCGTGGCCACAGCAGCCCCAGCCCGCCCAGAATTTCAAACAAGCCGCTCAGGTACACCAGCAGCAGCGGCGCCGGCAGCGCGGGCGGCATGATGCGCAGGTAAATGCCGGGCCGGATGAAGTGCAGCGCGCCCGCGCCCACAAACAGCAGCACCAGCGCGAAGCGGGAAAAGCGGCGAGCGGTAAAGTGCATTTGGCTTTCGATAAATAACCGGCAATTCGGCGGCTATACGGCCGTTTGGGCTCTGCGGGGCTCTGCGTTTCCACCGCGGGCCTCGGCGGTAACTTGCCGAACGAGCTTAACTGCCCGAACCGCTAAGCCCCCGGCTTACCTTTGCCCTACTTATGGTTCTCCGCGCCGATAATCTGTTCAAGAAATACAAGGCCCGCACCGTGGTCAACGACATGTCGGTGACGGTGGCGCAGGGCGAGATTGTGGGCCTGCTGGGCCCCAACGGCGCCGGCAAAACCACCTGCTTCTACATGATGGTGGGTATGGTCAAGCCCAATGCCGGCCGCATCTTCGTCGACGACGAGGACATCACCAAGCTGCCCATCTACCAGCGGGCGCGGCGCGGCGTGGGCTACCTGGCTCAGGAAGCCAGCGTATTTCGGGATTTGAGCGTGGAGGAAAATATTCTGGCCGTGCTCCAAATGACCAGCCTGAGCAAGGCCGCGCAGCGGCAGAAAGTCGAGGACCTGCTCGAAGAATTCAGCCTGGGCCACGTGCGCAAAAACCTGGGCAAGGTGCTCAGCGGCGGCGAGCGGCGGCGCACCGAAATTGCCCGCGCCCTGGCCGTCGACCCCAAATTTGTGCTGCTCGACGAGCCCTTCGCCGGCGTCGACCCCATCGCCACCGAGGAAATTCAGGGCATCGTGGCCCGGCTCAAGCACCGCAACATCGGCATTCTCATCACCGACCACGACGTGCAGGCCACGCTCGGCATCGTCGACCGCGCCTACCTGCTCTTCGAAGGCAAGCTGCTCAAGGCCGGCACCGCCGAAGAGCTGGCCGCCGACGAAATCGTGCGCAAGGTGTACCTGGGCAAGAACTTCGAGCTCAAGCGGACGCTGTAAGTCAGTTAAGAGTTATGAGTTAAGAGTTAAACCGAGGCACGGCCAAGGTTTTCTCATCTGCTTTTATCCTGCCAACTCATAACTCTCAACTCTTAACTGATAATATGCTCGACCAGCTTCTTGCCGCCGCCGTGCAGCTGCGCAGCCTGCCGCGCCTCGCGCGCCTGGGCCAGCAGCCCCACGAAACGCAGCAGGCCCTGCTGGCTCACCTGCTGCGCCGTGCCAAAGCCACCGAGTGGGGCCGCCGCTACGGCTACGCCGACAACCCCACCGCCGCCGACTTTGCCCGCCGCGTGCCCGTGAGCACCTACGAGCAGCTGTACCCGGAGATTGAGAAAGTGCTGCGCGGCGCGCCCGATGTGCTTTGGCCCGGCCCGGTGCGCTGGTTTGCCAAGAGCAGCGGCACCACCAACGCCCGCAGCAAGTACATTCCCGTTACTGACGAAAGCCTCGGCCAGGGCCACTACCGCGCCGGGCGCGACATGCTGGCCCTGAGTGCCCGGCTCTACCCCGAAGCGCGGCTGCTGGCCGGCAAAACCCTGTCGCTGGGCGGCACCCACGGCCCCAACCCGCTGCGGCCCGAAGCCGCCGACTCGCGCGCCGGCGACGTGTCGGCCATCATCATGCAGCGCCTGCCGGCCTGGGCCGAGCGCCTGCGCGCCCCGCCCCGGGAACGGGCCCGGGTGGAGGAGTGCGAAAGAAAATTGGAACGCATTGCCCGCCACGTGCAGCACCTCGACGTGCGCACCCTGGCCGGCGTGCCCACTTGGATGATAGTGCTGCTGCGCCGCGTGGTGGCCCAGGCCGGCGCCAATAACATTCTGGAAGTGTGGCCGAACCTGCGTTTGTTTCTGCACGGCGCCGTGGCGTTTGGGCCCTACCGCGAGCTGTTCAGCCAGCTGATTCCGGACCCGCGGATGCGCTACCTGGAAATCTACAACGCCTCGGAGGGCTACTTCGCCTTCCAGGACCAGCCGGGCGCCGAAGACCTGCTGCTGCTGCTCGACCACGGCGTGTACTACGAGTTTCTGCCCGCCGAGCAGTTCGACAGCCCCGACCCGCGCCCGGTGCCGCTGCGCGACGTGGAGCTGCACCGCAACTACGCCCTCATCATCAGCACCAACGCCGGCCTGTGGCGCTACCTGATTGGCGACACCGTGCGCTTCACCAGCCTGGCGCCCTACCGGCTGCGCATCACGGGCCGCACCAAGCACTTTCTGAATGCTTTCGGCGAGGAAGTCGTAATCGAAAACGCCGAAGCCGCCGTGGCCGCCGCCGCCCGCGCCACCGGCACCACCGTGCGCGACTTCACCGCCGCGCCGGTGTACTTTGCTGCCCACGAGGCTGCCTCGCGCGGCGGCCACGAGTGGGCCGTGGAGTTCGTGGGTTCGCCGCCGGCCGCGCCGGCGCAGTTTGCCCGGGTTCTGGATGCCACGTTGCGCGAGCTCAACTCCGACTACGACGCCAAGCGCCACCGCGACCTGGCCCTGGTGCCGCCCCGCCTGCACGTGCTGCCCGCCGGCACCTTCGAGGCCTGGCTGGGCGCCCAGGGCAAGCTGGGCGGCCAGCACAAAGTGCCCCGCCTGAGCAATTCGCGGCAGGTGCTGGAAGCCGTGCTGGGCGTGGCCACCGCCGCGGCCGGCCGCTAGCCGGCCGCCCGCGGCCGCCTAAAATCCGGCAATCCGGCGGCCCTGTCTGGCTCGTAAGTAGCGGGGCTACAAGCCCGAACCGGCAAGCGGGTGCGGCAGCGCCGAACTTCTTATTTCGCTACTATTACGGAATAATCACGCCATGATTCCCTCGAAAGCTCCCGCTGACTCCCCGGCGTTTCGCCGCCCCTACGAGTCGCGCCGCCGGCGTGAGGCGGCCAAGCGTAACCCGAAGTCGCCGGTAAATAAGCTGCTGTTGCGCGTGCTGGCGGTGTTGGTGGTGCTGCTGCTGGTAACGTTGGGCGTGGTGGTTTACAACCTGGCTCAGCAGCCCACGCTGCAAGACGCCGTGCTGACCTCCGAGTAGCCCGCCGCCCGGCGGCAGAGTGTCTTACTACTCGTCCAGCACCCCGTTGAAGAGGCCGCCCAGCACCCCGCCGCTTTCCTTGCGGGCGTTGCCGCCGGCCGGCGCCAGGGCCTGAATCAGCTTTTTGATGGGCATGGACTGCAGCCACACCCGGCCCGTGCCGCGCAGCGTGGCCAGCAGCAGGCCCTCACCCCCGAAAATCATCGATTTCAGCCCGCCGGCGCGGGCAATGCTGAAGTCAATGCCCGGCTCAAATGCCACTACGCAGCCCGTATCCACGCGCAGCAGTTCGTTGTTGAGGTGCTTTTCGATGATGGTGCCGCCGGCGTGCAAAAACGCGCGGCCGTCGCCGGTTAGCTTTTGCAGAATAAAGCCCTCGCCGCCGAAGAAGCCGGCCCCGAGCTTCTGGTTCAGGTGCAGGTTGAGCTTGGTGCCCAGCGCGGCGGCTAGAAAGCCGTCCTTCTGCACAATCAAACCCTGCGGCAGCGTGCTCAAATCCAGGGCGATGATGGTGCCGGGGTAGGGCGCCGAAAACGCGACCCGGCTTTTGCCGGCCCGGCCGCGGTGCGTAAAGTGGGTCAGAAACAAGCTCTCACCAGTCAGCAGCCGGGTGCCGGCCGAAAACAGCTTGCCCAGCAGGCCCTGCTCGGGCTCCGAGCCGTCGCCCATCTTGGTTTCAAAGGCGATGGGCTCGTCCAGGTAAATCATGGCCCCGGCCTCGGCAATCACCGTTTCCTGCGGGTCCAGCTCGATTTCCAGCACCTGAATGTCGGAGCCCAGAATGCGGTAGTCAATGTCGTGTGATTTCATGCGGGAAGCGGCCCGGCTGATAACAGAGCGCCCAAATATAAGCGTCTTTGCTGGGCGCCAGCCGGGGGCAAGGAGCACCCCCTGCTGGCCCGCGCACAATATTTCCCGAAAGCCGCGTTGCAGGGGCAGCTTTTACAACTAACTTCATAGTTGAAACTCGTTTTCCCTGTGTTATGCGTTGCTCTCCCACTCGATTACTTGGCTACGGCCTGCTTCTGCTCGGGCTCGGGGCCTGCGCCGGTACGCACCAAAAAGCGGGCCCCGCGCCGCTGGGCTTCGATGTGCGCAACCGCTACGACCGCCGCGACCGGCCGCAGGGCCGCTGGCGCACCTACTACGATTCGGCCCGCACCCAGCCCTACACCACCGGCCGCTACCGCCACGGCCGGCCCGTGCGCACGTTCCGCTACTTCGACGCCACGGGCGCGCTGGCCAAAACCGAGCAGTACGGCCGCGAAGGCAACTGCCTCGTGACCGATTGGTACGCCAGCGGCCGGCCCGCCCGTCGTGGCCGGGCCCAGTGGCTGACCGGCGGCAAGGGCGCCCGTTTCTACTGGTTCGGGCCCTGGGTCAGCTTCAGCGAGCAGGGCGACACCACCGCGCTCGACACCTACGTGGATGGCCAGCAAACCGCGCGCATCGGCTTTGAGAACGGGCGTCGCGCCACTCTCGAAACCTACGACCCGCGCACGGGCAGCACCTCAAAGCAGCGCCTGCGCTAGCGGCCGCTCGCCACCCCCTGCTGGCTTGTCGAGACCGGATTTATTCTTCGTTGGGAAGCTCTTTCCGGGTTTCGGCGGCCTCGGCGTCGGGGTCGGCCACGTCTTTTTTGCGCTTGGCCTCGCGGCTGGTGCGCTTCATGAAGTCCTCATCGGTTTCCTCGGGCTCCGGCGAGTGCTCGGCGTCGGCGATGGGAAACTGCTCGTCCTCGAGCTCTTCGGGCGTGGGTTTTTCGCCGAAAGCCCCGGCGCGGTCCACCAGCTTTTTGTCGCGCACGTGGCGGCCCAGGAAGGCATTTACTTCTTCGATGGTGTAGTTGGAAATGATTTCGCCCAGCGGGTTGACTTTGATTTCAAAGCCTTCCAGCTCTTTGTGCACGCGGGCTTTCTTGTTGGGGTCGGGCTTTTTGCTGGCGGCGGGCTTGGTGGGTTTCTTGGCCATGACGGGGCAATTATCAGTGAGCAATGAACAGGGCGCAGGCAGCCAGCAGGGGGGTAAGGGCACTAGAACGCAAGAGGCCGCGCCGTACTGCATACGGCGCGGCCCCGGGCGAAGATGTAGTCAGTTAAACTAAGCTGGCTAGGCGCCCGTGCCCAGCCGCTGCACCGCGGCATTCAGCCGGTCAGCAACTTCGCCCGCACCCAGAATGGCGAGCGTCTCAAATAAGTCGGGGCCGGCGGC
>CAXUEM010000123.1:0-8471 GCA_964249885.1 uncultured Hymenobacter sp.
GTTAAGGTGTACACGGACAATAGAGCGGAGCCGGGGCTAAAAGACGAAGCTACGCCGGCCCAGCACGACAAGCAACCGCCGCCCGCGGAATTCATCCGCATTCCTGGCTTTCGGCTCCCGAAACACTGACTATCATACACAAAAAAACGGCTTCCTGTGGGAAGCCGTTTCCAATTGCTAACTTGAGAAAACCCGGGGAAATCTAAGCGGCCGCCGTAGCAGCCACCGGGTTGAGGCGACGCTCTTTGATACGGGCCTGCTTGCCGGAGAGGCCGCGCAGGTAGAACAGGCGGGCGCGCCGCACCTTGCCGCGGCGGATTACCTCAATCTTGTCGATGTTGGGCGAGAGCAGGGGGAAAATCCGCTCGGTACCGATTTGGTTGGAAATCTTGCGCACGGTGAAGGTTTCGCCGTTCGAGCTGGGGTTGCGGCGCTGCAGCACCACGCCCTGGAACTGCTGGATGCGCTCCTTGTTGCCTTCGCGGATTTTGACGTGCACGATAATCGTGTCGCCGGCGGCGAAGCTGGGGAAGCTGGCGCGGCGCTCCTGAGATTCCTGGTTGATGAAGTCGAGTAGTACGCTCATGGCGAAGTAAAAGGCTGAAAGGCAGCGCCGCTGCCCGGGGTTGAATTTTTACGAAACGGAGCGCAAAGATAGGGCTTTGCGCTGAGCAATGCAAGGGGTTTGAGGTAATGAGGTGATGGGGTGATAAAGTGATGAGGTGAGAAGTAATGTGGCGATGCCTTCACACTTCGTTGCTCCGCTACTTCAGCACCTTATTACTTTATAACGTCATCACCCAAAAGGTCCGGCCGGCGCTGCTGGGTGCGCAGCAGCGCCTGCTCGTGCCGCCACTCCTCAATCTTGGGCGTGTTGCCCGAAAGCAGAATCTCCGGCACGGCCAGCCCGCGCCACTCGGCCGGCCGGGTGTAGAGGGGCGGGGCCAGCAGCTCATCCTGAAATGAGTCGGACAGGGCCGACTCCTCGTTGCCGAGTACACCGGGCAGCAGCCGCACCACGGCATCGACCAGCACGGCCGCGCCCAGCTCGCCGCCGCTCAGCACGTAGTCGCCGATGCTGATTTCGTGGGTGATATAGGTCTGGCGCAGGCGCTCGTCAATGCCCTTGTAGTGCCCGCAAAGCAGGATAATGTTGTTGAGCAAGGACAGCCGGTTGGCCAGCGGCTGGCGCAGGGTTTCGCCGTCGGGGGTGAGGTAAATGACGGCATCGTAAGGACGCTGGCCTTGCAGCTCATCCAGCCAGGCCGCAATGGGCTCAGGACGCAAGACCATGCCCGCGCCGCCGCCGAATACGGCGTCGTCAATCTGCCCGTGCTTGTTGATGGCCTTGTCGCGCAGCTGATGCAGATGAATCTCGACCAGACCCTTGTCCTGCGCCCGCTGCACGATGGAATGCGCGAACGGGCTGGTCAGCAGCTCGGGCAGGCAGGTAAGGATGTCAATGCGGACCACAGATTCAAACGGATTGGGCGGATGAAACAGATAACGGCGCTGCGCGCCTGACTGCATCGATTAACCGGTTACGGCTCGTCAAACTCGTCGGGCTCGTCCTGGTCGCGGGAGGCGGGCTTGAGGTACACGTCCAGCAGGCCCTCGGGCAGGGTTACGAAGAGCTGCTTGGCTTCCATATCGGCGTGGCTGACCAGCTCGTCCACCACCGGAATCAGAACTTCCTGGCCCTGGTAGCGCATGGCCAGCACGTCCTGCTGGGGCAGCTCATAGAAGTTCTCCACGGTGCCCAGCTGGCCCAGGGTTTCGTCCATCACGGTAAAGCCGATGACGTCGTGGAAGTAAAACTGGTCGTCCTCCAGCTCGGGCAGCTCGCTCAGCGGCAGGTAGAGCTTGCTGCCGCGCAGCGGCTTGGCATCCTCGATGCGCGCAATGCCCTGCAGCGTGAGCAGCACCTTTTTGCCGGCCTGGGGCTGCACCCGCTCCACGGTGTGGGCCACGAGCCTGGCGGGAGCGGCGGGCAGGGCCAGGTACACGGTTTTGAGCTTAGCGTAGGCGGCCGGCTCGTCCACGTCGAACGTCGCCGCGATGGCGCCGCGCAGGCCGTGGGGCTTCATCAGGTAGCCCAGCTCGAAGCACTCGTCGATGGTCATGGCAAGGAGGAAAAGAAAAATAACGAAGAAGCTATGCGCCAAGCGTAAACAAAATTGAGAGCCTGAAAGCCGCTAACCTCAGGGCCAGCCAGCTTCCAAACTCTCAATCTTACCAGCTCCGGCCGAAAAATTAGGCGCCGGCTTCGGCCGCCGTTTCAGCGGTTTCGGTCGTGGCGGCTTCGGTGGTGTCGCCTTCGGTCGTCTCGGCAGCGGCCGGGGCGGGCTGCGAGGCGGCCAGCAGGGCGGCTTGCTTCTGGCGCAGGGTTTCGGCGCGGGCCTCCTTCACTTTGGTTTCGGCGGCGAGCTGAGCGGCGCGGGCATCGGTTTTGGCGTCGGTCAGGCCGGTGCGCTTGGTTTCGATTTTCGCGTCTTTCTCCGACTTCCAGGAGTTGAAACGCTCGTCGGCCACGTCCTGCGTGATGGCGCCTTTGTCGACGCCGAGCTGCAGGTGACGGCGGTAGAGCACGCCGCGGTAGGAGAGCATGGCGCGCACCGTGTCGGTGGGCTGGGCGCCGGTCATCATCCAGTAGAACGCGCGGTCGGCATCGAGGTTGATGCTGGCGGGGTTCACGTTGGGGTTGTAGGTGCCGAGCTTCTCGATGAAGCGGCCGTCGCGCGGGGCGCGGGCGTCGGCTACCACGATGTCGTAAGTAGCGGCCTTTTTGCGGCCGCGGCGGGCGAGGCGGATTTTAACTGCCATAAACCTTAGGGGTTTGTTGCGACGCAGCTCGTGCGTCTGGTGGATTCCCAGAAATTTGGGAGTGCAAAGGTAACCCGCTGTCAGCACATTAGCTAGCTAGGCACCCAAAAAAGCCTCTGCCGGTCAGGGCAGAGGCTTCGGGCCTGATTCATTGTGCAAGGCGCGGCTAGGCGGCCTGGGCCAGCTGCTTGGTTTTGGCCAGCTTGCCCAGGTTCATGTTTTTGCGCTTCACCTTGATGACGCCCACTTTGTCGAGGCTCCAGATGGCCAGGTAAGTGGGGTCAAACTCCCACCATTTCACGCCGAAGTTGACGCGCATGGGCAGCTTGTGGTGGTTGTTCTGGAACAACTCGCCGAAGGCCAGGAAGTCCAGGGCCAGGGTATTGCGCGACTTATCTTTGTTGTCGAAGTTCTGGTAGCCGTACTTGTGGCCGCCCCAGTTCACGATGGCGCCGTGAATCGGGCCCATCAGAAAGTGGATGGGCAAGAGCAGATACTGCCACCAGGCCGTGGCGAAGTTGATGTAGAACAGCACGTACACCGCGCCCCAGCCGACGCGCGACACCGGCGTCGAGCCAAACCAATCCAGCCACTTCCACTCCGGCGTGTCGCCCTCGAAGCGGCGGGCACCCTCGTGAGTGTCTTGCACAACGTCCTGGTAAATGACCTTGGTTTTCCACATCATGTCGAAGGCGTTGTTCGAGAAGTGCGGCGAGTGCGGGTCCAGCTCGGTGTCGGAGTAGGCGTGGTGCATGCGGTGCAGCAGGGCGTAGGCCCGCGGCGAAAGGAAGCTGCTGCCCTGGCAGATATAAGTAAACAGGAAGAAGAACTTCTCCCAGAACTTGTTCATCGTGAACATCTTGTGCGCCGCGTAGCGGTGCAGGTAGAATGTCTGCGTGAACAGCGAAAGGTAGTAGTGACCGATAAAAAAGACCAGAATTGCCATAATCAGGAATGTGAGCAGGAAGGAGCCGCCCGTGAAAGCCGGAACCGGCGGCGTTGGTTCAGGCGGCGGAGGCAAAATTACGGCCAGCAGGGGGTAGCCGGCCGCCAGTGCCCCCAAAGGCCATATTGTTGCAGGTTAAGGAAGTCAACAGTTAGTAGTCAACAGTGAGCTGTGTGGTTCACACAGCACTGCTAACTGTTCACTACTAACTGTTCACTGCTTAAATCATTTCCCGCGCGGCGTCCCAGTGCTGGGCGTCGGGCAGGGGCGCCACGAAGCTCATCTGCTCTTTCGTGACGGGGTGCTGCAGCTCCAACTGCCGGGCGTGCAGAGCAATGCTCACGTCGGGCAGGGGCGCGAGAAAGCCGTAGCGCACGTCACCCACGATGGGCGTGCCCAGGCCCGTGGCCAGCTGCACCCGAATCTGGTGGGGCCGGCCCGTAACGGGGTTCACTTGAATGAGAAAACGGTTGGCGGCGGCGCCCAGCAGGGTGTAGCTGAGCTCGGCGCGCAGGCCCTGGGGGTGGCGGGCCGGGTAGGCCTTGGTGGTGTTGCGCACCGGGTCTTTCACGAGCCAGTGCACCAGGGTGCCGGTTTCGGGCACGGGCGGCTTGCCAGTCAGGGCCAGGTAGGTTTTGCGCATCAGGCTGTCGCGAAACAGCTCGTTGAGCCGGCTCAGGGCCTTGCTGGTTTTGGCCAGCACCGTGACGCCGCTCACGGGCCTATCCAAGCGGTGCGCCACGCCCACGAAGGCCTCGCCGGGCTTTTTGTACTTGAAGCGCAGGTACTCGGCAGCTTTAGCCGAAAGCGGCTCGTCGCCGGTGGCGTCGCCCTGCACGAGCAGGCCAGCGGGCTTGTTAATCACCAGCAGGTGGTTGTCTTCGAAGATAATCTCTCTTCCCTCAGACCAGATATTCGGACGGTTCACTTCGTTATCAATGAGCAATGAACAATGAGCAATGAACAGTGTGAGGCCGGCGCCGGCAAGCCACCCGAAGTCAGACTGAACAATTGCTCATTGCTCATTGACCATTGTTCATTGAATTTAATAGCCTTCGGCGGCGCTGGGGAAGTCGCGGCTTTTCACGTCGGCCACGTAGCGGGTCACGGCGTCGGTCATCACGTCGTGCAGCTCGGCGTAGCGGCGCAGAAAGCGCGGCTTGAATTCTTTGGTGATGCCCAGCAGGTCGTGAATGACGAGTACCTGCCCGTCCACGTCGGGGCCGGCGCCGATGCCGATGGTAGGAATACTAAGCTGCTCGGATACTTGTTTGGCCAGCGCGGCGGGTATTTTTTCCAGCACCAGGGCAAAGCAGCCCAAATCCTGCAGCTTCTGGGCGTCTTCGAGCAGCTTCTGGGCTTCAGCTTCCTCTTTGGCGCGCACGGTGTAGGTGCCGAACTTGTAGATGCTCTGGGGCGTGAGGCCGAGGTGGCCCATGACGGGAATGCCGGCCGTGAGAATGCGCGAGATGCTCTCGCCGATTTCGGCGCCGCCTTCCAGCTTCACGGCGTGGCCGCCGCTTTCCTTCATGATGCGGATGGCCGAGCGCAGGGCCTCGCGCGAGGAGCCCTGGTAGGAGCCAAACGGCATATCCACGACCACCAGCGCCCGCTTCACGGCCCGCACCACGGCCTGGGCGTGGTATATCATCTGGTCCAGCGTGATGGGCAGGGTGGTTTCGTGGCCGGCCATCACGTTCGAGGCCGAGTCGCCGACTAGCAGCACGTCAATGCCCGCGCCGTCGAGGATGCTGGCCATCGAGAAGTCGTAGGCCGTGAGCATGGAGATTTTCTCGCCCCGCCGCTTCAGGGCCAGCAACTGGTGGGTGGTGATGAGCTTAACTTCTTTGTGCTGCGACATGAGAAAGGCAAAGGAGCCGGAGGCGTGCGCCGACCAACTTAGTCGACAAATGTAGGCGCACCGACCGATTTGCCGGGTTTTGCAGCCGGCTGCAACTGCTAGCGGTTATTTATCTGGCGGTTGCGGTCGAGCTTCAAATCCTGGAGCAAACTGCTCTTGGCCGAGATGGTGAAGTTATAGCCCCGCACCTGCCCAAAGGGAATGACACTGCCCGCAATCTGCCAGCAGTGCAAGTCGCGGAAAAAGCCGATGGTGGTGTAAGTCACCTCGCTATTGCGGAAGTCGTAGCCGGTGCTGGTGGTCAGGCGCAGGTTTTCGCTGAGCTTGAGCGAGCCGCTGGCCTGCAGCGAGGAGTTAGCCAGCAGGGGCAGGGGCTGCTGGCCGGCGCGCAGCGGCCGCGCCGGGCGGCTGGCGGTAGTGTAGCTAGCCGTGTAGCCCAGGGTCAGCTCCCAGGGAATGTCGAAATCAATATAGTCGGCGTAGAGACTGGGCGGGCCCACCGGGCCCAGGGTGGGGTCGTTGCTGGGCGCCACGGCGCGTGGCACCACGGCCCGGCGCTTGCCGGTGCTGGGGTTGAAGGCGTAGTTCATGCTCAGGGTCGCGTTTTCGAGGCGGGCCAGGCGGAAGCTGCGCTGCTGCACCAGGTAGCGGTCCAGGCGGCGGCCGGTGCTGTCGCGCTGGTAGGGGCTGAACGAGCCGGTGACGTTGACGCTGAGCCGGCTGGCAATTTCGGTGTTGAAGCCCACGCCGATGTTGGAGAGCTTGAACGAATCGGCGGCCAGGTTGTAGCTGGCGCCGAAGTCGAGGTTGCGAATCAGGTTGACCTTCTTGAAGGGCGTCACGCCGGTCGTGTCGCTGCGGTCGCGCACCTTGGCCTCGACCGAGTTCTGCACCGAGAAGTTGAGGCTGCTGGCCTCGGCCCCGCCGGGCGTGCCGTACACGAAGCCTTGGTAGCGGGAAAAGTCGCGGGCCTCCAGCGGGCGGCCGCTGGCGTCGGTCAGGCCCAGGCCCGGCTCGCCGTTGCTGCCGAGGCCGAGGGGCACGTTCTGGTAGGCGCGGGAGCCGGTTATCAGGTTGGGCGAGTAGCTGTAGCTCACGTTGGGCGTCACCTTGTGGCGAATAGCATCGACGAGGCGGTTCTTGCCCTTGAAGCGCGCCAGGCCATAGAAGGTAGTGCCCGCGTTCAGGCCACCCGACCAGTTGTAGGCCCGGAAGAAGCCCGCCGTCGTGTCGACGCGCACGGCCTGCGCCGCCCGGACGGGCACGTAGTTGAGCTGCTGGAAATACCAGGTTTCGCCGTAGGTGATGCTGGGCTGGAAGTTGATGTGCCACTTGGAGTAGGAGCCCAGCGCGATGCCGAACTGGTGTTGCAGCCCGCTGCGCGAGTTGCGCAGCAAGGGCCCGAGCCGGCGCAGGTCGATGGGCAGCACCCGCTCGGCGCTGGCCCCGCCCAGCAGGGGCACCCCGCCCTCCAGGCCGCGGGCCGGCACGGCGTTGCTGAGCAGCACTTGCCCCACGAGGTTGTAGCTGAGCGAAATCTGCTCGTAGATGCCGCCCAGCCGCCCGCCCGGCTTGATGCCCAGCACCTCGTAGGGGTACACCCGTGCCATGCCCACCGACACATCGGGCAGCGTGAAATACTGCACGCCGGTCTGGGTATTCTGGCTTTGGTTCAGCCGCACCGTGTAGTTGAAGGGCGAGTTGCGAATCTGCTTGCCGTAGGTCACGCTGGAGGTAAAGGCCGGCGTCAGGCGCTGGGCCGGGTTCAGGCGGTTGATGGTATTGTAAAACGTGCTGCCGGCCTGTACGCTGGCCGAGAAGCGTCCGCCGCCGGGCTTGGGCACCGGCGAGTGGGTCCAGCGCACCCAGAAGGTATTGGCCGAGGGCGGGCGCAGAAACTCGGGGCTGGTGCTCACGCCGGTAGTGGGCAGCAGCTGGTTCGTGGGCCGCTTGCTGTACTCGAAGCTGAACAGGCCGTCGTAGGTGTAGCGCTTGCGGTAAGTCAGCTCGGCGCGGCCGCCCCAGCCGCCGCCGAAGTCGCGGCCGTTGCCAGCGTATACGTCGCCAGTCACGCGCAAACCCAGGTAGTCGTTGGGCGCCCAGTAGTAGCCGCCGTTGGTGAGAAAATAGCCCCGGTCCAGAGCCTGCCCGAAGGTGGGAATAATGACGCCCGAGCCCCGGCTTTCGAGCGGAGTGGGGAAGTAGCCGAAGGGCAAGCCAATGGGCAGCGGCACCCCGCCGATGACGAGGTTGAAGGGCCCGGTAATCACCTTCTTGCCCGGCACCACCTTCATTTTCTGGGCTTGAATGAAAAAGTGCGGGTGCTCCAGGTTGCAGGTGGTGTAGTAGCCGTGGCGCCCGTAGGTGTCGTTGTTGGCCATTTTCTTCACCACGTCGGCGTGCACGTAGCCCTCCCCCTGCTGGGTAACCACGCCCGAAATGCGGCCCTTTTTGGTCTTGATATTATAGGCAATGTCGTCGGCCGTGTACAGGCCGGCGTTGTCCTTGAACACCGGCCGGCCCTCCAGCTTGTTTGTGAGCGAGTCGCGCTTGCCATTGGCATACAGCTGGTTGCGGCCGTAGTCCACCGTTATCAGGGCCGCCTTGAGCTCGGTGGGGCCGTAGTCCACGCTAGCTTTGTTGTAGAGCCGGGCCACCTTCTGCGTCACGTCGAACTGAATGGAGTCCTTGGCAGCGTAGTTAACGGTGGTTTCGGGGCCGTCTTTGCGCCGGGCGCGCAGCCGCAGGGAGTCGGCGGTGCTGGAGTCGCCGGTTTGCAGCAGGGCGTTGGGGGCGGTGTCGCCGCGGGCCGGGGCGGGCCGGCGCGAGGCGCCTGGTACC
>CAXUEM010000124.1:0-8456 GCA_964249885.1 uncultured Hymenobacter sp.
CCGGTCGATCAGCGTCGTCACCGGCGACACCACCGTCGCGCCCCGCGGCCCCGATTGCCAGCGACGACGACAACGACCTGCCCTTCTAAGCGGCGGCCAGCAGGGGGTAGCGCGGACTTAGCGGCTACCCTGCTGCTGGCGCAGTTGCCGTTTGTTAATTCCTCTAAAACACCCCGCAGCTCCGGTTGCGGGGTGTTTTTTTATGTAGCTGCTTGCACAACTACTGCCTGGTTTTCGTTAGCCTGGGATGAATTTACGAGAGCTGATTGCGCGCGGCGAGGGCGAGGAGTTGGAGTTCAAGAAGAAAACCACGCACCCGACGCGCATCTCGCGCACGCTGGCCTCGCTGGCCAACACCCGCGGCGGGACGGTGCTGGTCGGCGTTGATGACGATGGCCGCATTGTGGGCGTGCGCGACGCGGAGGAGGAAATGTTCCTGCTCAGCGAGGCCGCCACGCACCACATCGACCCGCCGCTGGAACTGCATTTTCGGGAAGTGGAGGAAGACGGCGGCACGGTGCTCATCGTGACCGTGGCCGAAAGCCTGAACAAGCCCCACCGCGCCCAAGTCGCACCCGATGACTGGCGCGGCTTTGTGCGCGTGCGCGACGAGAGTGTGCAAACCAGTGGCTTGACCGAGCGCCTGCTCGAGCGCCAGCAGCCCGCCGCCCGCTTCGAGCAGCTGCCCCTGAACCGGCAGGAGCTGGCGGTGCTGGACTACCTGAAAACCAACCCGCGCATCACGCTGGGGCAATTTAGAAAGCTGGTGAACATGGGCCAGCGCCGGGCCTACCAGACGCTGATTAAGCTGACCCTGCACGGCTACCTGCGCCACCACGACAAGGAAAAGGAGCCGTACTACACGCTGGCCGCCAGCAGGGGGTAACGGGGCCGGCCAGAATCAGCCCCGGCAGCAATGCCCGCTCGGAACCCTGGGCGCACCCCCTGCTGGCCAAGCTCAGCCGGAACAGAAGCCCCCGGCAGCCGTAAGGAAAAGGGCTGGTTCGCTGGCTTTATTCTAACCTCTACCCTTTTCCTTATGGCAGCCAAACTTAAAAAACTCAAAGACCAGGTTATCGTCATCACCGGCGCCTCGTCGGGCATCGGCCTGACCACGGCCCGCCTGGCGGCCTCCAAGGGCGCCCGCCTCGTGCTGGCCGCCCGCTCCGAGCAGGCCCTGCGCCAGCTCACCGATGAGATAAACCACGGCGGCCGCGGCCAGGCCGTGTACGTGGTGGCCGATGTGAGCCGCAAGCAGGACATCGAGCACCTCGCGCAAGTGGCCGAGCAACGCTTCGGCGGCTTCGACACCTGGGTGAACAACGCCGGCACCAGCGTGTACGGCCGCATCGACCAGCACACGGAGGAGGACATGCGCAAGATTTTTGAAACCAATTTTTGGGGCCTAGTGCACGGCTCGATGCTGGCGGCCAGGCACTTAAAGCGCAAAGGCGGCGCCATCATTAACGTGGGCAGCATTCTGTCCGATTTGACGGCCATTCTGCAAACCATGTACTCGGCCTCGAAGCACGCCGTGAAAGGCTTCACCGACGGCCTGCGCATGGAGCTGGAAATGGAGGGCGCTCCGGTTTCGGTGACGCTGATTCAGCCCGCCGCCATCGACACGCCCTACACGCTGCACGCCAAGAACTACATGGACCGCCTGCCCAAGCACGCGCCCCCGGCCTACGCCCCCGACACCGTGGCCCGCGCCATTGTGCACGCGGCCGAAAAGCCCACCCGCGACGTGGTGGTGGGCGGCGGCGGTAAGGCCTTTATCAGCATGGAGCACTGGACGCCCGGCCTGCTCGATAAATTCATGGAAACGGCTTTCGCCAAGATGGAAAAGTCCGACCAGCCCCCGCGTCCCCGCGCCCAGAACGGCCTCGCCCGGTCCGCCGGCGAACTCAAGGAGCGCGGCAACTACCCCGGCTACACCCGCAAAACCAGCTTCTACACCAACGCGGTGCTGAATCCGGTGCTCACCACGGCCGCCCTGCTGGGCGCCGGCGTGGGCCTAGCCGCTTGGCTCAACCGCTCGTCGACCACCACGGCGGGCGCCGATGAGACTACCGACAGCGTCGGCCACCTCGCCACTCCCGATGACGCGTATGAGTCGGCTACGTCCGACTCCTCGGACCACCGCTACGCCGAAGCCCGGCGCGACGACCTGCCCTAAGGTCGCGCGAACGGTTATTATTAGAAGTTAAAAAGGCCCTGCTGGCAATGCCAGCAGGGCCTTTTTAAGTCAGCCTGATTCGCTTATCCGGCGATTAAGCAGTTGCCACTTTCGGGGCGCCGGCCAGGATTTCCTCGTTCGCGTACTCGGCGTATTTCTTGAAGTTCGTGACGAACTTCTCGGCCAGCGAGGCGGCGGTTTTGTCGTAGGCGGCTTTGTCGGCCCAGGTGTTGCGCGGGTCCAGAATTTCGGAGGGCACGCCGGGCACGGCGCCGGGCACCGAGACGCCGAAGATGGGATGCTTGGTGAATTTTACCTCCTCCAGCTGGTCATTCAGGGCAGCCGTAATCATGGCGCGGGTGTAGTTCAGCTTCATGCGCGAGCCGGTGCCGTAGGAGCCGCCGGTCCAGCCGGTATTGATAAGCCAGACGTTGACATCCGGATTCTCGTCCATTTTCTGGCCCAGCATTTCGGCGTATTTAGTCGGGTGCAGGGGCAGGAACACGGCGCCGAAGCAGGCCGAGAACGTAGTCTGCGGCTCGGTAACTCCCATCTCGGTGCCGGCCACCTTGGCCGTGTAGCCCGACATGAACAGGTACATGGCGTGGTTCTTGTCCAGCTTGCTGATGGGCGGCAGCACCCCAAAGGCGTCGGCGGTGAGGAAGAAGATGTTCTTCGGCGCATCGGCCACCGAGGGCTCGATGGCGTTGTCGATGTAGTGAATCGGGTAGGCCGTGCGGGTGTTCTCGGTTACCGACTTGTTGGCGTAGTCCACGGTGTGGGTGCCGGGCACGAAACGCGTGTTCTCCACAATGGAGCCGAAACGGATGGCGTCCCAGATTTGGGGCTCTTTCTCGCGGCTCAGGTCGATGACCTTGGCGTAGCAGCCGCCCTCGAAGTTGAAGATGCCGCCGTCGGGCGTCCAGCCGTGCTCGTCGTCGCCGATGAGGCCGCGGTTGGGGTCGGCCGAGAGGGTGGTTTTGCCGGTGCCGGAGAGGCCGAAGAAAATGGCGGAGTCCCCGTGTTCGCCCACGTTGGCCGAGCAGTGCATGGGCAGCGTGTTCATCTCGTGGGGCAGCAGGTAGTTCAGCACCCCGAAAATGCCCTTTTTCATTTCGCCGGCGTAGCCCGTGCCGCCAATCAGAATCATCTTCTTAGTGAAGTTGATGATGGCGAAGTTTTTCTGGCGGGTGCCGTCCTCGGCCGGGTCAGCCTCGAAGCCGGGCGCGCAGATGATGCTGAAGTCGGGCGTCCAGCTGGTGTCCTCGCCCGGGGCGGGGCGCAGGAACATGTTGTAGCAGAACAGGTTGTGCCAGGCCTGCTCGTTCAGAATGCGCAGCTTGAGGCGGTAGTTAAGGTCGGCGCCGGCGAAGGCTTCGCGCACGTACACTTCCTTATCGGCCAGGTAGGCCAGCATTTTCTCGTGCAGCTGCTCGAATTTCTCGGGCGCGAACGGAATGTTGATGTCGCCCCACCACACGCTGTCCTGGGTGTTTTCGTCCTGCACCACAAATCGGTCCTTGGGCGAGCGGCCGGTGAAGGCGCCGGTGTCGGCCATCAGGGCGCCGTTGTCGGTGAGGTGGCCTTCGCCGTTGCGCAACGCATGCTCCACCAGCTCGGCGGGGGTTAGGTTGAGGTGGGTGTGCGCCGGCTCCTGGGTGAAGCCCAGCGGCGCGAGCCGCTCCAGCACGGAGGTTTGGGTGTCAACGGCAGTGGCAATGTCCGTCATAAAGTGGGGTGGGAATAGGTGGGTAGGAGATTCGTGCTGCAAAAATAGGCAAGAAAGCCGGCCGGGCGCGGCCAGGGCCTATTCCGTCCGTTTTCCGTCCTATTGCCCCCGCCAATCCCAAAACTTTCCTAGCTTTACCGTCGCCACCTCCCACCCTGCTGGCCCGGATTAGCTTTTCTCCCACTCCTTACTCTTTTCATGCAAACCGTTCCCCACCGCGGGCCCGCCGCCGCGGCCGATTCTTCCTCCCACCCCAAAGGCCTCTACCTGCTCTTCGCCACCGAGATGTGGGAGCGGTTCAGCTATTACGGCATGCGCGCCGTGCTCGTGCTGTTCCTGACCAAGGCCATGATGATGGACAAGGCCTTTGCGTCGAAGTTCTACGGCGGCTACACCAGCCTGGTGTACCTGACGCCGCTTATCGGCGGCTACATCTCGGACCGCTACTGGGGCAACCGCCGCTCCATCCTCACCGGCGGCCTGCTCATGGCGCTGGGCCAGTTCACCTTGTTTTTCTCGGCCTCGAACTACGGCCCCGCCGACACGCACGGCCTGAGCCACGCGCTGCTGTACCTGGGCCTGGGCGTCATGATTCTGGGCAACGGCTTCTTCAAGCCCAACATTTCCAGCATGGTCGGCACGCTATATTCCGACACCGACAAGCGCAAAGATGCCGCCTACACCATCTTCTACATGGGCATCAACCTGGGCTCGTTTATCGGCAACACGATTACCAGCCTTATCGGCGACACCGGCAACCCGGCCGACTTCCGCTGGGCCTTCTTGGCCTGCGGCATTGCCATGCTGCTGGGCACGGGCGTGTTCCAGTGGGGAAAAACCAAGTACCTGCACACGCCCGAAGGTGTGCAGGTGGGCGAGACGCCCGTTAACTCCGGCGGCGTAAAGGGCATCTACGCCCTGCTGCCGGTGCTGCTGGCCGTCATCCTGGGCATCATGTACCTCGACACGAACGTGATTTCCACCATCGTGCCCCTGCTGGTTGTGGCCACGCTGGGCATCACCGTCATGATTTTCACCGACAAGTCGCTCTCCGCCGCCGATATTCAGCGGGTGATGGTGATTTTCATCGTTTCCTTTTTCGTGGTGTTTTTCTGGGCCGCCTTCGAGCAGGCCCCGGCCTCGCTCACCTTCTTCGCCGACGAGCAGATGGACCGCGCCATCTTCGGCTACACCCTGCCCGCCAGCATCTTCCAGAACCTGAACGCCATTTTCGTCGTCCTCGGCGCGCCCGTCATGGCCGCCGTCTGGACCGCCCTCGGTCGCCGCAACGCCGAGCCGCCGTCCCCGCTGAAGATGGCCATCGGCCTAGCCCTGCTGGCCCTGGGCTACCTCGTCATGTGCTTCGGCGTGAAGGACTTGCAGCCCGGCGTGAAGGTGAGCATGTTCTTCCTCGTGGCCTTGTACTTCCTGCACTCCATCGGCGAGCTGTGCCTCTCGCCCATCGGCCTCTCGCTGGTCAATAAGCTCGCGCCGCTCAAGTTCAGCTCCCTGCTCATGGCCGTGTGGTTCCTCGCCAACGCCGGCGCCAACTACCTGGCCGGCTACATGAGCAGCCTCTACCCGGAAGCCGGCAAGCCCAACCCCGTGCTGCTGGGCTTCGAAATCGACTCCCTCTACAGCTTCTTCCTGATTTTCGTCGTCTCGGCTGCCGTGGCCGCCGGCCTGCTCTTCCTACTCAGCGGCAAGCTGGCCCGCATGATGCGCACGCCGGATGCGCCGAGCGTGGCGGCGCAGCATTTTATTTGAAACGAAAAGGCCCTGCTGGCACGTGCCAGCAGGGCCGTTTCGTTTTTGTGAACTAAACATTATATAAATAGGTAATAAATTTGTTACCTTGCCCGTATGAAAAGCAGTGAGCTTTTGCGGCGGCTACAGCGCGATGGCTGGTTTTCAGTTCGGCAGGAGGGCAGCCATATCATCATGCGGCATTCAACCAAGTCAGGCCAGCTTGTGGTGCCCAACCACGGCAGCGCGGAGGTCGGCAAAGGGCTACAACGCAAGATTATGAAAGACGCGGGCTTATTAAATTAGACAGCCATGAAACCTACCAAATTTATTGTCGAACGCACGAACACCGGCTATTCTGCCTACGCGGAGGATTTGCCCGTTGCCACCACCGGCGAGACAATGGCCGCGCTAAAAGCCAACGCGCTGGAGGCTGTTACACTTTATCATCAGGAACTTAACCGCCGTGTAGCAGCAACCGAAATCCAACTGGTGCTGGATTTGCCGCAGTTCTTCGAGTTTTATAACGTCATTAACGCCAGTGCGCTTTCCAAAAGATTAGGCATTAATCAGAGCCTGCTAGCCCAATACATTTCAGGAGCGAAGAAGCCCTCGGCCAAGCAAGTACAACGAATTTTGCAAGGCATTCGGGACGTAGGCCAAGAGTTAGCTGAAATAGAAATTGCTGCTTAATTTTTTTCTACAAGTACGCAAAAAGGCCCTGCTGGCAATGCCAGCAGGGCCTTTTACAATCAGGCTAACCCGCATCTGCGGAATCAGCCTAATCAGCAACATCTGCGGTTACATCATGCCGCCCATGCCACCCATGCCGCCCATACCGGCGGCACCGGCGCCGGCGCCAGCTTTGTCTTCTTCGGGCTCGTCCGAAATCACGCACTCGGTGGTCAGGAGCAGGCCGGCAATGCTAGCGGCGTTTTCCAGGGCGAGGCGGGTTACTTTGGTCGGGTCGAGGATGCCGGCAGCCATCAGGTTTTCGTAGCGGTCCTCGCGGGCGTTGTAGCCGAAGTCGCCCTGGCCGTCGCGCACTTTCTGCACCACGACCGAGCCTTCGCCACCAGCGTTCTGCACGATGGTGCGCAGCGGCGACTCCAGGGCCGTGCGGATGATGTTCACGCCGGTGCGCTCGTCGCCGTTGTGAGTGTCCACGGCGTCGAGGGCCTCGATGGCGCGCACCAGGGCCACGCCGCCGCCGGGTACCACACCCTCCTCGACGGCGGCGCGGGTGGCGTGCAGGGCGTCATCGACCCGGTCTTTCTTCTCTTTCATTTCTACCTCGGTGCTGGCACCGATGTAGAGGATGGCAACACCGCCGCTCAGCTTGGCCAGGCGCTCCTGCAGTTTCTCCTTGTCGTAGTCCGAGGTGGTGGTTTCCATCTGGGACTTAATCTGATTCACGCGGGCCGTGATGTCTTCTTTCTGGCCTTTGCCGTTGACAATCGTGGTGTTATCCTTGTCAATGATGATTTTCTCGGCCGTGCCCAGGTACTCCAGGGTAGCGTTTTCGAGCTTGTAGCCGCGCTCCTCGCTGATGACGGTGCCGCCGGTCAGGATGGCAATGTCTTCCAGCATGGCCTTGCGGCGGTCGCCGAAGCCGGGCGCCTTCACGGCCGCGATTTTCAGCGAGCCGCGCAGCTTGTTCACGACCAGCGTGGCCAGGGCCTCGCCGTCTACGTCTTCCGACACAATGACCAGCGGCTTGCCGGTCTGCACCACCTGCTCCAATACGGGCAGCAGCTCCTTCATGGTGCTCACCTTCTTGTCGTAGATGAGGATGTAGGCGTTTTCCAGCTCCACTTCCATCTTGTCGGCGTTGGTCACGAAGTAGGGCGACAGGTAGCCGCGGTCAAACTGCATGCCTTCCACCGTTTTCACTTCGGTTTCGGTGCCGCGGGCTTCTTCCACCGTGATGACGCCTTCCTTGCCCACTTTGTCCATGGCATCGGCAATCATCTGGCCGATTTCGGAATCGTTGTTGGCCGAAATGGTACCAACCTGCGCAATTTCGGCCGAGTTTTCAATCTTCTTCGACTGCGACTTCAGGTTCTCGACTACGGCCTTCACCGCCTTGTCGATGCCGCGCTTCAAATCCATGGGGTTGGCACCGGCGGCCACATTCTTCGAGCCGGCGGCGTAGATGGCCTGGGCCAGCACGGTGGCGGTGGTGGTGCCGTCGCCGGCCTGGTCGGCCGTTTTCGAGGCCACTTCCTTCACGAGCTGGGCGCCCATGTTCTCGATGGCGTCTTTCAGCTCGATTTCCTTGGCTACCGTCACGCCGTCTTTGGTGATGCTCGGGGCACCGAATTTCTTGTCGATAACCACGTTGCGGCCTTTGGGGCCCAGGGTTACTTTCACGGCGTTGGCGAGCTTGTCTACGCCGCGCTTGAGCCGGTCGCGGCCTTCGGTGTCAAATTGGATGTTCTTAGCCATCTGTTGGGGCAATTAAGAATTAGGAATGAAGAATGAGGAATTTTCGCGCCGGCTTAGAGCACCGCGAAAATGTCGGACTCGCGCATGATGAGGTAGTCCTCGCCTTCGATGGTGATTTCGGTGCCAGCATACTTGCCGTAGAGCACCTGGTCGCCGACCTTCACCTGGGGCTGAATGAGGGAGCCGGAGTCGGCGTACTTGCCTTCGCCCACGGCTACGATTTCGCCGCGCTGGGGCTTCTCCTTGGCCGTGTCGGGGATGATGATGCCAGACTTGGTTTTCTCCTCGGCGGCGGCCGCCTTGATGATGACGCGGTCCGCCAGCGGTTTCATGCTAAGTGCCATGATAGGTGAG
>CAXUEM010000125.1:0-8408 GCA_964249885.1 uncultured Hymenobacter sp.
TTTTACACCCGGGGGCTCATCAACTTTGTGGACGTGCGCGACGTGGTGGCCCATCTCCTGCGCCTGACCCTGGACTTGCCCGAGGTGCGCGGCGAGCGGTTTATTCTCAGCGCGGGAACGCTGCCGCTGGCTGATTTTCTGCGGCAGGCCGCGGCGGCCTTTGGCCGGCGCCCGCCCACGGTGGCCGTGCCCGACTGGGTGGCCGAAATTATCTGGCGCCTGGAGCACGGCCGCTCGGTGCTTACCGGCGCCCGCCCGCTCATCACCCGCGACACAGCCCGCGCCGGGCGCCGCCCGCTGCGCTACGAAGCGGCCAATGTGCAGCGAACAACGGGCTTGCCCTTCCGGCCGCTGGCCGAAACCGTGGCCTGGTGCGCGGCCGAGCTGCACCCCCTGCTGGCTTCGTCCGGGCGGTCTGCCGTATCTTAGCTAGAACCCGGCCGCCGAAGGGGCGGGATTATACCTTATCCGATTCAGAATTAAATGAATCCGGTAAAGTGTTAGAAAGAAGCTGAAGAGTGGGGCTTCGGTCAGCTTGTCGGGTTGGCAAGACTGGCCGGGCTTTTGAGTACCGAAGATTATGCGCATGAACGAACCTTATGAGGACCCCCGCGCGGCCCGCGATGCCGTGCGCCGCTTCGAGCGGATGGTGGCCCACAACGAACCGGTCTTCTTCGATTTGGAAGACTTTGAGAACATTATTGACCACTACGTAACCTCCCAGCGCTACGAGCAGGCCCTGCAGGCCTGCGACGCAGCCCTGGGCCAGTACCCGTTTTCGACCGAGCTGCTGATTGACCGCGCCCAGGTGATGGCCATGAAGGGCGAGTACGGGCAGGCCGAGCAGCAGATAGAAGAAGTGGCCGCTCTTGACCCGCTCAACCCCGACGTGGCCGTAACGCGCGGCATCATCAGCACCCAGCGCGGGCAGTTTGCCGAGGCCGTGGCCTACTTCAAGACGGCCCTGGAAAACGCGCCCGAGCGGGAGGACATTCACTTCAACCTCGGGCTGGCCTACCAGAGCTGGCAGAAGCTGAAAAGCGCCGCCAAGCACTACAAGCAGAGCCTGCGCCTGAACCCCGACAACGAAACCGGCGTGCAGGAGCTGCTGCACTGCCTCGACGTGACCGGCCGGCTGGAAGAGCACCTCGACTTTTTCCAGCAGTTCACCGACGACGACCCATACTCGGCCATGGCCTGGTACAACTTGGGCCAGTATTACTACCGCCGCGAGCTGTTTGAGGAGGCGCGGGCGGCGTTTGAGTACGCCCTGGTGATTGAGGCCGACTTCTACGATGCCCACCACTGGCTGGCCGACACTTTCGTGTGCCAGCAGAAATACCGCGAGGCCATCCCGGAGTTCGAGCTAAGCTACCCGGCCGGCGAGCCGACCGACGAGGCACTGTGCAACATCGGGGAGTGCTACGAGAAGCTGCGCGAGTGGGAGCCCGCCCGCCGGCACTACCAGCAAGCCCTGGAGCTGAACCCGCTCATGGATGAAGCCTGGTTTGGGCAGGGTGTGCTCTTACAGGAGCAGGAAAAGTGGTTTGAGAGCCTGCACTTCTTCCGCAAAGCCACCCAGCTTTACCCCGACAGCGCCGAGTATTGGACCGCGCTGGCCGCCGCCGAAAACCAGGTGGGCAACGTGGTCAGCGCGTTGGAGGCCTACGAGAAAGCCACCGAAGTCGCGCCCGAGGACTTTCAGGCCTGGGTGAGCTGGAGCGCCATTCTCTACGAGCAGGGCCACTTTGCCGGGGCCGCCGATTTGCTGCGCCACGCCGTGGAGCTGCACCCCGACGAGGCCCATTTCCACTACATGCTCTGCGCCTACCTGCTGGCCGACGGGCGCCTGCGCGAGGCCTACCAGGAGCTGGAAACGGCCCTGACGCTCAACTTCGAGCAGCACCATCTGCTCTATGACTACTTTCCGGAGCTTCGGCAGCAGGCCGGCCTGCAGCGGCTCATCGAGCAGTTTCGCAAGTAGCCGGAGTCCGCGCTGCCTTGCATTGCGCTTACATTTGTAACTGCCCGTCGGCTTCGACGGGCAGTTTTTTTGTTTAACGCCGCGCGTGGCGGCACTCGTTACCAACTCTTTCCTCTGCATGAACTACGACCTCAACAACCTGCCGGAACGTACCGCCAAGCCCCGCGAGCAGGGCTACACCATGGTTATGGATAAGGGCCTGAGTTTGCGCGAGGTTGAGGATTTTCTCGAAGTCGGTGGCGCGTACACTGACATTGTGAAGCTGGGCTGGGCCACGTCCTACGTGGTGCCCAACCTCAAGCGCAAGCTGGAAATTTACCGGGAAGCAGGCATTCCGGTGTACTTCGGCGGCACGCTGTTCGAAGCCTTTATCATTCGCAACCAGTTCGAGGACTACCGCCGCCTGCTCGATACATTCGGGATGGAGTACGCTGAAGTGTCGGACGGCAGCCTAGACCTGGACCACGGCCGCAAGTGCGAGTACATCCGCGAGCTGAGCCAGCAGGTGCGGGTGCTGAGCGAGGTGGGCTCTAAGGATGCCGAAAAAATCATTCCGCCCTACAAGTGGATTGCCCAGATGGAAACCGAGCTCGAAGCCGGCGCCATCAAGGTCATCGGCGAGGCGCGCGAGGGCGGCAACGTGGGCCTGTTTCGCAGCACCGGCGAGGTGCGCTCGGGCCTGGTCGAGGAAATTCTGACCAAGATTCCGTTCGAGAAAATTCTGTGGGAGGCCCCGCAGAAAGCCCAGCAGGTCTGGTTTATCAAGCTGCTGGGCGCCAACGTGAACCTGGGTAACATCGCACCGAATGAAGTAGTGAGCCTCGAAACCATTCGCCTGGGCCTGCGCGGCGACACGTTCAGCCACTTCCTCGACATGGACGCCGTGGACCCCATGTTTCGCCCCCCGGTGAAGCCCAGCGGCCGCCCCGGCACCTCTATGCCCCGCGGATGAGCCGCGCCCGTGGCCTGAGCCTGCTGCTGGCGCTGCTCGTCTTGCTGGATTTGCTGTATTCCGCCTCGCAGCACTACCGCCAGCCGCTGGACGGCGACGTGACCGCCATCGTGCTGCCGGCGGCACACTACGCGCCCGTGCTGCACGACCCATTCGGCGTCAAGGTACTGCGCCGCCAGCAGGGCCACGCGGGCACCAACCGCTTTTTCGCCCACGCCACCGAGCTGGCTTACCTGCGCGCGGTGCCGGGCTGGCTGCAGGGCGTTGTTTCTCCCATCAGCAGCGTGTACCTGGCTTGCGCACTGCTAAAAACCACTGTGCAGGCGCTGCTGCTAACCTTGCTGGCAGCTTATGCCTGCCGGGCCACTGGCAGCGGCCTGACGGCCAAATTAGGGGCAGCCAGCAGGGGGGCGGGCGATGGCCAGGGCCGTTTCTGGCTGGCGGCGGCGCTGCTGGCGCCCTTATTTCAGACGGCCGGCTACCAAGGCCAGATGGGCATTATCGACCGGTCCATTACGTATACCTTTTTCTATGCGCTGCCGCTGGCCTTGCTGCTGGTTTTGCTCTGGCCTTTTTTTGCGGCCTGGGCGGCGGGCCGGCCGCTGCGGCTGAGCTGGGCCAGACAGGGCTTACTGCTGGCGCTGGGCGTGTACCTGGCTTTTCACGGGCCCATCATCAATGGGGTGGCGGCCGTGCTGCTGGGCGGCGCACTCCTGGCCTGGTACCGGCAGCACCGCGCGGCCAAGTTTGGCCGAGGAAGCGGGCCCGAGCGGCCGGTCGTTGGTGCCGGCTTGTCGGCCTGGGGCCTGCTGCTGTTATTAGCCGGCCTCAGCCTGTACTCGCTGAACCTAGGCCGCTACAACACCGAGAATCTGGGTCCGCAGCTGGTGCCGCTGGCCGCGCGCTACCCCCTGCTGGCCCGCGGCATCGGGGCCGAGCTGACGAGCAAGCTGGGGCTGCCGCTGCTGGTGCTGGCCGTGCTGGGCAATACCTGGCTGCTGGCCCGGCGCCTACCACCGACGCCCACTAGCACCTGGCTGCTCAAGCTGCTCCGGAGCCTGGGCTGGTTTGCCCTTGGATACCTGCTGCTGCTGCCTCTGGGCGGCTACCGCTCTTACCGCCCGCTGATTTTACGCTACGATACGCTGCTGCCGCTCACGCTGGGGTTGGCGTTGGTTTATGCCGCTACTGTGCTTTACCTGCTCCGTACCCTGGCCGGGTCGGCCCGGCGCTGGTATCAGGTCGGCTTGCTAGGTATCAGCGCGGTTTTTATGTTCGCCGATAAGCCGCTTAAGCCGGCCGCCAGCAATGCCTTTGAGCGGCAGGCAATGACCTGGCTGGCCGCAACGTCGGGTCCCGTCGTGCAGCTGCCAGCCGGGGGTACGCTCCTGAGTTGGCAGCCAATTGGGGCGCCGGCGCAGTCTGGCCCCAACGCCCGGCTGCTGCACCACTGGCGCATTACACCGCAACTCAGGCTGTATTATCAACAGTAAACCAGCCGGTCCTGGCGCCAGTCGTAGGGGTTCGGTAGCGGCGATATTCGGCTACATATAGGCGCCGGTCAGGCGTCGTTGCGCGCTGTGCGACCAGCCACACAAGCCCACCCGCATAAGTACGGCTGTCCGCTGGGCCTGATTTGGAGGCTGCTTAGCGCGTGATACCGTAAAACTCTACTCGCTGACAGGTGAAGATGCCTGGCTTGCGTGGGCACGCGGTGGCGGGGTAAATAGACTTAAAAACAAAAAGCCGGCCTCCTTGCGGAGACCGGCTTTTGTTGCTTTAAGCGGCAGCGCTTATTGCTTCTGCACCTTGAAGTTCTGGGTTTTGCCCGAAGGCAGCACCAGCTGCACCATATAGGTACCGGCGCTCAGGTTGCCCAGGTTGTTGAGGTCCAGCGTGCTGGACGAACCTTCAAGCTGCACCTGCTGCGACTTCACCGTGCGACCGGTCAGGTCGGTGAGGCGGAGGGTTGCAGTGCCGTTGCCAGCCCCGGCGATGGACACCGACAGACGGTCGGTGAACGGGTTGGGGTAAGCCAACAGGGCAGCAGCTGTAGTGGAGGCTTCAGCGCCGCTGAATTTCAGGACGCGGACGGCCGAGATGGCGCTCTTGCCGTCCAGGTCAACCTGGTGCAGGCGGTAGTAGCGGGTGCCAGTCTTACCAGCTTCGGCATCGATGAAGCGGTAGTCCTGACGACGGGCGCTGGTGCCGTTGGCGCTGGCTACGAAGCCAATGGTACGGAACAGCTTACCATCAGTCGATACCTGCACGTTGAAGCCTTTGTTATTCTTCTCGGTGGCAGTGGTCCAGGTCAGGATGGCATCCGAGCCGGAGCGCTTCACGTCGAACAAGGCCAACTCAACCGGCAGGGGCAGCGGACGGTCACGGTCGGCCAGCGTTACGGTGTTGATGTTGTTCAGACCTTCCTGCGTAACGGTGCCACCAAAGCCCCGGATAGCAGGCTCACCTATTTGTACTCCAGCCGGCGCGCCGGGCTGACGCTCGTCGGGAGTACGATTGATACCGCCCAGGTTCTCAAACGTCGAGCCCGAGGTCGTGCGGAAAATCTGCAAACGGCCGCTCATGTTGCCGTTCAGCTCGTCAATCTGACCCTCGGTGAAGTTATCCGAATCGTTGTAGTGAATGGTAACGTCGGCAGTCAGGCCCTGCTGCAGGAAGCTGAAGCTGTTACCGAAGATGCGCTTAATACTGCGAGCACTGGCTTCGGGAATGCTGCCATCGGGGTTGCGCAGCGGCGAGAAAGACGTGCCAGTGGTACGGGTGATGGACGCCGTGCCGTTAGTGGCATTGGCCGTACGGATAGTGATATCAATTCCAATGTTGCCGAATGTGTTGGGCACTCCTACCACTACCGGGCGACCCGTAGACTTCAGCACTCCGAGCACGAAAGCAAAATTCGTTTCCCGCAGTACGGCACCTACTGCGCCAAGCTCCACAAACTGGTCACCAGTCGTGCTAAGCACGGCCAAACCATTGTCATTCGTCACGGTAGTGCGCAACGTAGCTCTTACTCCGGGTGCGAACGAGAGCTCACCGGGAACATCGAGCACACCAAACAGTGACTTGGTAACTGGAGTAGTGTTAGGAGTAATCGTAACCGTGTTGCCCGACGTCGTCACCACGTTATTGCTGATGATGACGTTGGCGAAACGGCCGCGGTCAATTGTCTGATCGGCGCCGGCCAACTCAATTTGCGCCTCCCGCGAACCGGGTACAATCTCCGTATTTTCAGCGTTCGTGGTTGCCAGAATGCCATTGCCACCGTTGCGGATGTTGCCGTACACCTTCAGGCGGGCAGTAGTGATACGCAGGATGCCCCGCTGAGAGAAAGCGTCGCTTGGGTTAGCCGCCTCAACCGTGAGGTCCTTCACCTCATAGTTGGCAGCTGGGTCATTCAAAATTGGGGGATTAGGGCGGGGCGGGCTTGGAATGATGGCACTAGATGCAGCATTAGGCACACCATTCGTCCAGTTTGCGGCCACTCTCCAATCATTAGGGCCGCCAGCAGCCTGGGGAGTATTATTGGTGCCACGGCCACCAATCCAGGTAGTAGTAGCACCAGGAGGAGCTACGGCAGGTGCAGTTACAGTGAACTCTACCTGAAAACTACCTGATGGCACACCTTGAGTAGTTATCTGACCAGTATCGCGATTGCGGAAGGAAACCTCGAAGCGAATGTCACTGACGAACTGACCACCACTCTTGATATTGCTAGCATTGAGTAAGTCAAAGGTGGCACCAGCCAAGCTAAATCGTTGCTCTCCGAACTGGTTGACACCAGTAAGTGGAACTTCAATTACACTATAGTCACCGGGCGTACTACCTATAAGCGAGGTACGTACCTGCACTCGTGCCGATATCGGCACGTTACCGCTGCGAGTCGGCTCCACTGCCTCAATAACAGCAGCTGAAACGGTGATAGTACTATTACCCTCGAAGTCAAAGGTACCTAGGTTCGGGTTAGGCACGACGGGGTTGGAAGCGGGGTCGCCTAACCGAGGCAAAGCCCGGAACTCAGGGTCGGTCGCGCGGCCCGAGAAGCGGGTCGAGGTTGCCGTAACCTGGCCAGTAGGCCGGTAGTCCAGCGTTATAGAACTGTTTGTCTGCTGGGCCCGCACCGGGGAGATGCCCAAGCCGACAAACAATGTGAGGAAAGCCAAGAAGGCCTGCAATGGCCGGCCAAGCCCAGAATTCCCAAAATAAGTAGGAGTATTCATGATAAAAAATTGGGTAAAGTGTGGCAGAGAAAAAAGCAGGAAAGAAAACCGGAAGGGACCCGGGGGGTATTGTGGGGCCACATACGCGGGGCCTATTACAAAGTTAATGCCTAGTGGAAAATATTTAAAACTTTGTTTGAAAAGTTATACCAGGAGAAAATAACAAGACAAATCCAAGAAAATTTCAGCCTTGAGTAGTCTATATATCAAGCCTTTGTTGGCTTAGTGCACCACGCTGTAGGGCACCGAAGCCAGAGCTTTTTTGGAATCAGCCAGCTCCACTCCCAGCACATCGTGGACGCTCACCCGAATCTTGTTGGCGAGTTGCGTGATGGGCAGGTCGTTGGAGTCGCGCCCGAAGGGGTTCTCAATCTCGTTGCCTATCATTTCCAGTCCCAGCAAAGCGTATGCTCCAAACATGGTGATGGGTATCATCCAGTAACCCGTGCTGCCCAGCAGCACAAAGGGCATAACCATAATGAAGATGGAAATAAAGGCTTTGATGAAGAAGCTGTAGGAAAACGGGATGGGCGTGGCCCGGATTCTTTCGCACGAGCCGTTAACTTCCATCATGCCCAGGAAATGCGGCTTGATGGTCAGGAAATGAATGGGGTCGAAGGCTTCGACCTGCCGGAGCTGCTCCAGGCTTTCCATGAGCACCGACACGATGGTGGTGGGCACGCTCTCGGCAGCCCGCAGCCGGTCGATGATGTCGGGCGTGGCTTCGAGCTGATGAAACTGCACCCCCTCGCGTAGAGCGCCCTTGAGGGCAATGGGAAAATTGGAGATGAGAGCGGCGTAGTAACGGCGGTTGGACTTGGCTTCCTTGGGCAGCAGGGCGTTCAGCTCCATGGCCAGGCCGCGGCAGTGCGACACGAGCTGCCCCCACAAGCGGCGGCCCTCGTAGTAGCGGTCGTAGGCCGTGTTGGTCCGAAACACCAACAGCAAACTCAGCAGGATGCCCAGAAACTGGAAATACTCCCGGCTCATGTTCAGGGCCGGGTGGTTGTATTCCAGTACCCAGACCGCAATCAGGGTATTATACACCCCCACCAGGGCCACCCGGCGCAGCAGCTCGCGGATAACTTCGGAAGTATGAAAATGCCAAATGGCCTTCCACCAGTCCCCGGTTTTGTAGACAATCACGGCAGTAGAGTTTTATCAGAATCCTTAACGCAGCAGGCCCGCCGGTGGTTGAAGCGGAACCGGGCTTAACGAAAATCAGGCCAATTAT
>CAXUEM010000126.1:0-344 GCA_964249885.1 uncultured Hymenobacter sp.
GCCCCAGCCCGAGCGCTGGCGTGTGGTGCTGCGCGTCTATGGCGGCATTCTGCTGGCCTACCTGGTTCTGGTGCTTGTGGGCAAGGCCAGCGGCGCTCATCTGGCCTGGGCCTACCCCATGGGCCGCCGCCTGCTCGATTTTCTGGTTTCGCCGGCGCCCGTGCTGGCTCTGATAGTGCTACTGCGCGGCGCGCGGCTGAGGGGCACCACCGCCGGGCTGGCCGCCAAAACTGGGTCCGCTACCTAAGCACTAAATGAAAAAGCCGGGCTTCGGGCCCGGCTTTTTGCCTTGTACCAGAGACGGGACTCGAACCCGTACGTCCGTGAAGACAAGGGATTTTAAG
>CAXUEM010000126.1:354-1538 GCA_964249885.1 uncultured Hymenobacter sp.
CTACCAATCGGGCTGTATCTGCTGTGTTTCGTCACCTCCGACGGAGCTTCTTATACGCAGGGCATAGAGGTACGCTGAGTCCTTTTACTGAAAAACCCGCTTCTACCTGATGTGGAAGCGGGTTTTTCGCTGTACCAGAGACGGGACTCGAACCCGTACGTCCGTGAAGACAAGGGATTTTAAGTCCCTCGTGGCTACCATTACACCACTCTGGCTCAAGTAGTTAACCTCTTATCCTGCTTTGGTTCTTGCCTCGGTAATTCTCGGCAAGCGCGTGGCAACTTGGGCAAAGCAGCCGCAAGTTAGCCAGCCGGTGCTCATTATTAATGCCGTCGGCATGATGCAGTTCCAGCGGAACGAGCTCACCCCGCCACTTAGTAAAGCTACAGGCTTTGTAAGCTCTGAGCTTGATAGCCTCACTCAACAAGCGTTTTTTCAGTCCGTGCGTAAATTATAAGGTGAGTTTTCCACCGTAATTTCAGCCAGCGTAGCCTTGCGTCCAAACTGGCGGTACCGCGGCCCCACATTCCACCCCGCGCCCGTGAAATGGCTAGTGTTCAGTCCGAGTCGCTTGACGCGGGCGTGCACCGTTCTGTAATACCCCCCTGCTGGCATCAGGCCAATGCGTTTCAGCACCTGCCGCTCCGACAAAATCTCGGCCACAGCCTGCCGAAACTCCTCGTCCGTGCTCAAGCATTTGCGGATGGCGACCATAGGAAGGGTGGAAAACAAAAAACGCCGCCCGGAGGCAGCGTTTTCAATAACTTGGAGCGGGAGACGAGGTTCGAACTCGCGACCTCGACCTTGGCAAGGTCGCGCTCTACCAACTGAGCTACTCTCGCGGAGGTTCGGCGCTGCTTGCGCGGTGCCGAATGGTTTGACAAAGGTAATACGACCAGGGAGCTTGTCAAGGGCCGGGGCTAAAAAAAGTGCGGGACGGCACGTTTCCGCTTCATTGTCAGGCAGAAAATCTTGACCAATGATGCCCCGGATTCCTTGAAATTGGCGGATTGCAGCATAGATTCCGGGGTTTGCCTGGCAAAATTATGCTTCGGCGAGGCCCGTTCTATTTGTTATTTTGCCTGCGCCGCCAGCTTCAGCTCGTTTAGCTTCAGCAGGGCTTCGATGGGCGTGAGCGTATTCACGTCGAGGTTCTGCAGCAGCTCGCGCAGCTTTTCCAGCCG
>CAXUEM010000126.1:1548-8276 GCA_964249885.1 uncultured Hymenobacter sp.
GGGGGGGGGTGGCCCGGGCGGGGGTGGACGGCGCTCCCGGTCGGGCGGGGCGGATACCCCCGGCTGGCCCCGCGCCGGCCGGGGGTGACGTCTCGTCCAGGCCGGCCAGCACTTCGTCGAACTCCGTCGGCGCCTCCGCATCGTCCTGCCCGGTGCCGGCGCGCTCGGTTTCGAGGTGGTGCATGATTTCGTTGGCCCGCAAAACCACTGAGGTCGGCATGCCCGCCAGCCGGGCTACGTGGATGCCGAACGAATGGGCCGAGCCGCCCGGCGCCAGCTTGCGCAGAAACAAAATGCGCCCATCGGCCTCCTTCACCGACACGTTGTAGTTGCGCACCCGCTCGCAGTCGTCAGCCAGCTGGTTCAGCTCGTGGTAGTGAGTGGCAAACAACGTTTTAGCCTTGAACTTGGGGTTGTTGTGCAAGTGCTCGACGATGGCCCAGGCAATGCTGATGCCGTCGTAGGTGCTCGTGCCGCGCCCGATTTCGTCCATCAACACCAGGCTGCGGTCCGAGAGGTTGTTGAGAATGGACGCTGTTTCGGTCATCTCGACCATGAAGGTGCTCTCGCCCTTGCTCAAGTTGTCGGAGGCGCCGACGCGGGTGAAAATCTTGTCGATGATGCCGATGGTGGCCGATTCGGCCGGCACGAACGAGCCAATCTGGGCCAGCAGCACGATGAGGGCTGTCTGACGCAGCAGGGCCGACTTGCCGGCCATGTTGGGCCCGGTAATGACCACAATCTGCTGCTCGTCCTGGTTGAGGCAGATGTCGTTGGGGATGTAGTCCTCGCCGGGCGGCAACTGCCGCTCAATCACGGGGTGGCGGCCGGCCTTGATGTCGAGCACGGGGCCGTTGTTCACCACCGGCTGCACGTAGCGGTGCTGCCGGGCCGTGAGGGCAAATGAGGCCAGACAGTCGAGCACGCCAATGGCGCGGGCATTTTGCTGGATGTGCGGCACGAACTCCAGCGCCGCCAGGGTCAGCTCCTGGTAGATGCGGGCTTCAATCACGAAGAGCTGCTCCTCGGCGTTCAGGATTTTCTCCTCATAGGTTTTCAGCTCCTCGGTCACGTAGCGCTCGGCGTTCACCAGCGTCTGCTTCCGAATCCAGCTGGCCGGTACCTTGTCCTTGTGGGCGTTGGTGACTTCGAGGTAGTAGCCAAACACCTTATTATAAGCTACTTTCAGCGACGAGATGCCGGTGGCCTGCTGCTCGCGCTGCTGCAGTTGCAGCAGGTAGTCCTTGCCCGAAAATGCCAGCTCGCGCAACTCGTCCAGCTCCGGGTCGATGCCGCTCTCAATCACGCCGCCCTGGTTCGTGAGTAAGGGCGCGTCGGACTTGATTTTGGCCTGAATTTCCGCCCGCAAGCTCAGGCAGGGGTTGAGCTGGTCGGCCAGCTTGGTGAGGGCGCGCACGCCCGAGGCGGCCAGTCGCTCGCGCATGGGCGCCACGGCTTCCAGGGCGCGGGCCAGCTGCAGCAGCTCGCGCGGGTTCACGCGGCGCACGGCCACTTTCGAGATAAGTCGCTCTAAGTCATTAATTTGCCGCAGGCTGGCAGTGAGGTCAGCCAGCAGCTCGTCGTCGGCCAGCAGGGCCGCCACGGTGTCGAGCCGGCGCTGAATCTGGCTGACTTCCTTGAGCGGCAAGACCACCCATTTGCGCAGCAGACGCGCGCCCATCGGCGTCAGCGTCTGGTCGAGAATGTCAATCAGGGGCACGCCGCCGGGGTGCTGGGCCTGCACCAGCTCCAGGTTGCGCACCGTGAAGCGGTCCAGCCACACGTATTTGTCTTCTTCGAGCCGGCCCAGGCTGGCCACGTGGCTGAGGTTGGCGTGCTTGGTTTCGGCCAGGTAGTGCAGAATGCAGCCGGCGGCCACGATGCCTTCTTGCAGATTCTCGACCCCAAAACCCTTGAGCGAGGTGGTACGGAAGTGCCGCGTGAGCGTGTCGTGGGCGTAATCATTACCAAAAACCCACTCGTCCAGCGCGTAGGTGCAGAAGTCGGGCCCGTAGTGCTGCTCGAACTGCGCCCGGCTCTGCTTGCAGAACAAAACCTCGGCGGGGCGGAAGTTTTCGAGCAGCTTGCCCAGGTAGGCCACGTCGCCCTGCGCGAGCAGAAACTCGCCGGTGCTGATGTCCAGAAACGAAACGCCGGCCTCGGTTTTGCCGAAGTGCACGGCGCAGAGGTAATTGTTCGAGCGCCGCTCCAGGGTCTGGTCGTGCAGGCTCACGCCGGGCGTTATCAGCTCCGTGATGCCGCGCTTGACGAGGCCCTTGGCCTGCTTGGGGTCTTCGAGCTGGTCGCAGATGGCCACGCGCTGCCCGGCCCGCACGAGCTTGGGCAAATACGTGTCCAGAGCGTGGTGCGGAAAGCCGGCCAGCGCCACCTCCGAAGCCGTGCCGGCCCCGCGCTTGGTGAGCGTGATGTCCAGAATGCGCGCCGAAGTCACGGCATCCTCGCCGAAGGTTTCGTAGAAGTCGCCGACCCGAAACAGGAGCACCGCGCCCGGATGCTGCTGCTTGAGCTGGTGGTACTGCCGCATCAGGGGCGTGTCAAACACCGGCGCGGACGGCAGGTGGTCGGGCCCGACGGACTTGATGGGATATTTATTTTTGGGCGGAGCAGGAGCAGCCAAAGCAGAAAGCAGGTAAAAGCGCGCCGCAATGAGGCGCCCAATCAGGAAAGTAAAGAGAAGAGCGCGCCGCCGCACGACCTTTGGGGCAGAACTACGGCCGGCCAGCAGGGGGTGCGCCCAGCGGCCAGCCCAACGCCGGGCGGGCCCGGGTGCGTTCCTGCCTTATAATTTATGCTATGCGCAAACTCTCGATGGCGGAGCTAAACCGCCTGCCGGTGGCGGACTTCAAAAATACGCCCAAAAGCCCGCTTGTACTAGTGCTTGACAATGTGCGCAGCCTGCACAACGTGGGCGCCGTATTCCGCACCGCCGATGCCTTCGCGGTGGAAAAAATCTGGCTCTGCGGCATCACCGGCCGGCCGCCGCACCGCGAAATCACCAAAACGGCCCTGGGCAGTACTGAGTCGGTGGCCTGGGAATACGGCCCCGAAACCACAGCCGTGGTGCAGGAGCTGCGCGCGGCCGGCTACGAGGTGGTGGGCGTGGAGCAGACCACGGCCAGCGTGCAGTTGCCGGCCTACCGGCCCACGGCCGGCCGGCCGGTGGCGCTGGTGATGGGCAACGAGGTGTTCGGCGTGGATGATGCGGTGCTGGCCCTGTGCGATGTCGCGGTCGAGATTCCGCAGCTCGGCACCAAGCACTCCCTGAATGTGGGCGTGGCCGCCGGCGTGGTGCTCTGGGACGTACTAAGCAAAATGGGCACCTTCGGCCAGTATCAAAATTCGGTCAGCCCCTCTCCTTCTCTTTTACCTCATGAATGAACACGACGAGGCCCTGCTGGCTTTACGCCCGACCATTGCCGCTGAGCTGCCTGCCGAAGCCGACGGCAGCGTGGGCGACTTTCAGCACCGCACCCTGCGCCCGGTGCTCAAGCTGCAAAACGAGCGGCTGCTGCGCGTGGTAGCCAGCTTTCTGCGCGACCACCACGTGCCGTTTGTGGCCGCCTCGCCTACCGAACAAGCCCGCTACCTCACCGAGTTGCTGGGCCGCAACGTTAAGCTGCGCTACACCATCATCGGCCTCATCAGCGGGCTGTTTACGGAAGCGGAAACCGCGTTCTACGACCAGCACCGTGCCGAGCTGAACCGCCGCCTGCTGGAGCTGGCTCAGCGCCGCGCCGTCGACCAAGCGGCGGCCATTGCCCCCCTGCTGGCAGCCAGCTAATCCGCAAAAAGGCCCTGCTGGCAGTGCCAGCAGGGCCTTTTTCTCGGAATGCAAACGCTTTACTTTTCAATCACCACTTTGCGGGTGGTGGTTTGGCCACCGCCGACTAGGCTCACAAAGTAGAGGCCGGCGCGGAGATTACTCAGGTCGAGTGGCACGTCCAGCAGGGCCAGATTACCGGCCAGCGTCTGCCGGGCCACTTCCTGCCCTAGCACGTTGTGCACCTGTATAACCAGGCCCGAAGTAAGCCGCGAGAGACGGCCTAGCACCTGCACCTGCCCGGTAGACGGATTGGGAAACACGTTCAGGTCGCCGACCGTCAGGGCCTGGGCCCGGCTCGTGTTCTGAATATTGAGGTTATCAATGGCCCAGCCCCAGCCGTGGGCCGCGTCGTCGGCGAAAAGGCGGAAACGCAGCTGCACTACCGCACCGGCCGCGAACTTGTTGCGCAGGCTGATGGCGCGCTTTGCGAAGAGCGCCGGCGTACCGACGGCCGTTGAGTTGTCGCCGCTCATGCTGCCTTCGTAGGCCCGCCGCCATTTAGGAGTGTCGCGCGAGTTGTAGCCATCGGCCAACGGAATCCAGGTTCTGCCGTTCAGGCTGCCCTCTACCACCACGTAATCGAAAAAATTAGGAGAGCCAAACACGCTGCCGGCCTCGCCCGGCTCCACGAGCACAATTTCGTCGAACTTCACCGAGTCCTGGGTCGCCTCACTAGTCACCACAATGGGCACCAGCAACTGGTACGTCAGGTTGGTCCGGTCCGGATAAGGATGGACGGAATGGATGGCCGGGTCAGTGAAACCAGCCGGCTGAGCGACCGAGAAGCCAATTCCGACGAAGTCATTTGTCGGCTTGTTGAAGTCGTTTGTATAACGGGCCTGGGGCGCCTTCAGCCCGACAATGGGCACCGTGAACGGCCCAAGGGTGCGCTGGTTGGCGCGGGCCGCAGCATCGGTAATCACGACGCTATAGCGCAGTACGTCGCCAGCCACGATAGGGCCGCCGGCAGTCCCGATGTTGCCCACGTACGTGACACCATCAGCCTGCCGAGTCAGGGTCAGGGGCGGACGGGCTTGCCCGTTGATGGTGTAGTTGACAACTACAGATGCCACGCCCAGATTGTCGATGGCCTGCACGACCACCCGGAAGGGCAGGTCGGTATCGAAGAGGTAAGGCGGCGGCGTGTGGGCTGCCTGCGGGGCCGTCAGGTCGGGCCCGATAACAAACTGATAGAGTTGCCGGGTACTGACGCCGGGCGCCGGCTGACCGGGCGCAGTGTACGTACGACGCGTTTCATTATCTGACGCGCTGAGGTAGTACCGCACGGTGGCCGGCCCCCCCGGATTGGGAATGGTGGCCTGGTACTGGCCGGCCGGGCCGGTGGCCGTCATGGGCAAGGTTGTGAAGGCGCCGCCGTTAAGCGAGTACATCAGCCGGACCGAGCCGGGCGTCACGGTGCCATCGCTTTCCACGGTGGCCGAGACGGTGATGGCCCGCGGTGTTTCCAGGTCGGGCAGCGGGGTGTGGCGAATGGCCGTTACGAACCAGCCCATCTCGTCGAACATCTTGCGCGTCAGGTCGCCGGGGTCGTGAATGGCCTCGGCCGCTCCGATGGCGAAGGTCATCAGCGAGTAGGGCGTACCGGCCGGGTAAGTTGCCTCGTCCAAGTGCGAGATGCTGGAGCCATTCGAGTAAGTGGCTGGCGCGTAGAGCCGGGGGCGCTTGTCGCCGGGAGTTGTGTTGACGGCCGCTGCTAACGGGCTGTCGAAATACAGCGCCTCGCCCGTGAACTGCACGCCGAGCGCGCTCGATGGATTAGGAAAGATGGTGGCATCGGTGAGCCGCTGTCCTTCCTGGTTTTCTATAAAAGTGGCGAACGTAAAAGGCAGGCTAGGTCCATTGCCCGTCCCGAAGCCGTAGCCGCCATTGTTATTATCGGGGTTGAGGTTGGTGCCGGCCACGAAGCCCAGCCCGTGGCAAAGCTCGTGCAGCACCACCGAAACCAGGTCGTAGCGGCCCCTGGGGGTTCTGCCGTCAGTGCCGTAGTACCAGTTGGCATCGCTGCTGAAATTGGCTGTTATCTCAGCCTGGCCGGGACCATTAATATCCTGGGCAGCAATTTTTTCGGCCAGCGCAATCGGATACCACACATCGGCCTGGGGCGCACCCGAGAAATTGCGGGCCACGGTCGTCGCACCGGCCGAGCCGAGCACACCCGTAGCGAGCTTGGTCCACTGCGCATCAACCCGGATAGGAACCGGCGAGTTGAGCATCCGCTGCCAGATATCAACTGCGTACTGAAACGCCGCCTGCGCCTCGGGCGTGAAGCCGGTGTATGTGACGCTGATGGTGGCCGCGGTCGTAGCATTGGCCGAGGTAGCGGAGCGCAGGGCGTCCAGCCCAGATTTTCCCGAGCCCGCCGGGGCAAGCCGCCGGGAAAACATGTTTTCGGGCCGCGACGGGCAGACCACCAGCGCCGCCTTGCGTAGTTCTACGCCGGCCGGGCGCTGCGCCCACGCCGTGCCAAAGCTCAGGCAGGCCGCGGCGAACAGTATTATTTTTCGCATCCAGGTACTGAATTAATTAATAAAGATGTAGTAAGCAATGAGCAGCAGAAACGGCAAGGCTGATTCAGACCAGGCGCAAAGGCTTCAAATTTACAGGTATAATTTTGCTAAATCAGTAACCTAGACCGTAAGTCCGTAGCATCTTCATAGTGCATTGGGCAAAGCAAAAATCCGCTCTTTCGTTCCCCACATGAAAAATCTTCGCTGGCCGTTTGTCGGCTTTCTGCTCGCGCTGGGCCTGAGCCAGACCCTGCTGGCCTGCCGCGCCCAGTCGGCTGGGGCCCCGCAAGCCACGGCCCCGCTGCTGCTGGAACTGGAGCGCACAGCCTGCATGGGTCCTTGCCCGGTTGATGTAC